>CAJATL010000378.1 GCA_903944895.1 uncultured Bacteroidota bacterium | reverse complement strand
TTGGGCTAAAGCCCTGAATATCACGAATATAAATTGCCCCGACCTTAAGGTCGGGGCAATTGAAAACCAGACAGTTACCGGGCTTTAGCCCAAAATCATCTGTTTTTGAACTGGACTCATCAATAGTTATCGAAAATAGTCTTTAAAAGTAAGTTGATGTAATGCTTCAGATTAAAAATGCCCGGTCATTAGTTGCCGGGCATTTTACATTTTGTCGTTTTTATTAAACTGTCGCGTTTATTGTATTTTAATGTTGAATGTATGGTTCAGCCGTCAGCCAGGCTAAAAGATAGGCCAGAATGCTCTCAGCGCCCTGGTTTCGGTTCATGGCAAATTCTTCCAGACCATCGTTGCAACCATTGGTTTCGTCGTCATAAAGTGGGAGGTTGAGGTCGTTGTTACCAAAAAACCATTCGAAAGATTGCCTGAGTTTTTCAAGGGTGTCTTGGTCAGGTGTGTTTTTGTAAATGGTCGAATACAACAAAACCATGGTTGCGGCATCGATTGGTTGCTGGCCATAATCGCTGCCAGCCTCGATAAAGCTCGGCCATTTCCCGTTTCCAACAAGGGTCAGGTAGCCTTTTTTAAAGCATTTTTTTTCTAAAAATGCTGTTGATTCCTGCGCAATATGCAGGTATTCGGGCTTTTCGATGATTTCGTAAGCCAGGAAAAGTGCCATCGGCAAAATTCCATTATCGTAAGTTATGGTTTTTTCGAACCAGTGCCATTCAGGGTTATCAAAATCATGATACTTCTGACATTGTCTGTCGGCGAGCATTTCGAGCATTTTAACATAGTTTTCCTGATCCGGAAACCGTTTAATGTAATGATACAATCCCAGGATGCAGTTGGCATAACCACGTGCATGGCGCAACTCCGAAATTTGTTGTGTTGAAATGTAGAACAGCTCTCTGGCTATCTGAAAAAGCGAATCGTTAGGTGCATATCTTACGAGATAACCCAACGACCACATGGCACGCCCAAAAGCATCGTCTGAGCCAACTTCTTCAACAGTATTTTTCCAATAGGTCAGGTTGTTTTTAAAACTCCCGTCCCGGTTTTGCATGTACATTAAAAACGATAAATAGCGATAAAGGTTTTTCAGATACCGTTCGTCTTTATTTTTTCGATAAGCCATCAAACATACAAGAATTGCTCTGGTGTTATCGTCAACGCAGTAACCCGTTTTATAATTGGGTACGCTGGCTTTTGCATGTTGTATCAGGCCTGTATCATCGGTAAGCCGCTGCAGATGGTCGGTACGTAACTCCGGCATTTTAAATCTAAATGGCAAAGGCCGGATTATTGACCCGGCTTTGTCTTCATCAATCACCTCTTTAAAAACTGCCAGGTAATGCGCCCCAATTTTAGGCCAGGCAATATTTAAGCCATATTCGAATGCCTTTTTCTTGAGGAGGTTAAGTTCGTCAGGATTGTCAAGAAGTTCATTAACGATTTTTGTTAATGCTTCGTAATCGTTAAAGTTGAAAAGCAACCCACGGCCATCGGCCAGGAGTTCTTCGGCATGCCAGTATGGTGTCGATATTACTGCTGAGCCTCCCCCAACAGCATAAGCAAGGGTTCCGCTGGTAATTTGTGCTTTGTTAAGATAAGGAGTAACGTAAATATCAGCGCCAAGCAGGTACTCCATCAGTTCATGCTCCTGAACATATTGATCGAGGAATTCGACATGATTTTCCAGCCCGAGTTCATGCGTCAGATTTATCAGGTAATTCCTGTATTCCTCGCCGGCATGCATTAAAACGTGTGGATGGGTTTTCCCGAGCACAACGTATAAAACATCTGGATGGTTTTTCACGATTCCGGGCAGTGCTTTTAATACGGTTTCGATGCCTTTGCTTCGTCCGATCAAACCAAAAGTTAACATCACCTGCCTGTTTTCCCAGCTTTTGGGTTTAGAAATTACGGTATCCTTTAATTTAATAAAATCAGGAACACCGTGCTCAATTCGGACAATTTTTTCGCGTGGAAATTCAAAAACATCAGTCAAAAATTCGATAGCCAGCGAACTCATCACCACAATCCGGCTCGAATATTCACCAATTTTTTTTAAAACTTCTTTCTGATGAAATGAAGGTTTTTCAAGCACGGTATGGAAGGTAGTGATAATTGGCATCTTGAGTTTTCGAAGCAGCGAAAGGATTAGCAAACCGCTGTCGCCACCAAAAATGCCGTATTCGTGTTCAAGCAGGCAAATTTCAGCCCCCGAGTTATTGATGTATCTGGCCATATTTTCGTAATCTGCCCGCTCACGGTCTTTCATAGTGTGTGTGACGATTGGCGGATAATCATACTCCTGGCTCCGGTCGTTCATCGCGATAACCTCAAATTCAAGGTCTTGAACCTGGATTTCGGCGGCGGTTAAAATAGATTTTACCAGGTTTTCGGTAAACGTAGCAATTCCACACTTTCGTGGAGGGAAGTTTCCAATACAAATTACTTTCATATTTCTGCTGGATTTAGATGAGAGAATAATTTAATTATTGATCAAAGAACGGCACGTAAAGCCTTTTTAGCAGCACCCCGGCACTTTGTGGTGCAAGATATGGAAAATCGGTAAAATGTGTATCATTTTTAAAATTTATTTTTTATTTCGAAACTGTGGCAATGGAAATATCATGAGCTTTGCAAAAAAAGTAATCAGATATGATAAGCGTAACTTCAAATTTTGATGGTGGAAATATTGAAATTGTTTCGATTGATGAAACAGGGAATATCCGTTTAAACATCAGGAAAGACACGAATGCGGAGTTTTTCCAGTGGTTTTATTTCCGCGTTAGCGGGATAAAAAGCACCAGCCTGAGCATGAATATTCTCAATGCCGGCGAAGCTTCTTATCCCGAAGGCTGGGAAGGTTATCAGGCCAGGGCTTCCTATGATAAACAAACCTGGTTTCTGGTTCCATCCAGATTTGATGGAAAAGTACTAACCATCGAACATCAGCCTGAACATGACTCGGTTTTTTACGCTTTTTTTGCGCCCTATTCCTACGAACAGCATCTTGATTTTATTTCTAAAATTCAAAAAATGCCTTTCTGCGAACTTCATAGCCTTGGCAAAACCATCGAAAACCGGGAAATTGATTTTTTGAAAATTGGCGATGAAAAGCCAGGTAAGAAAAAGATTTGGGTACTTGGCCGTCAGCATCCCGGCGAAAGCATGGCTTCATTTTTCATGGAAGGTTTTATCAGCCGCCTCCTCGACCGTGAAGATCCTGTTTCGCATGTTTTACTTGAAAAAGCGGTGTTTTACATGGTCCCGTTTATCAATCCTGATGGCGCCATTGCAGGAAATCTCAGGGCAAATGCAGCCGGCATAAATCTGAACCGCGAATGGGCAAATCCTGATCCCGCAAAGGCTCCCGAAGTTTTTCATATTCTCAATAAAATGAAGGTAACCGGGGTTGATCTAAACCTCGACATCCATGGTGACGAAAGCTTGCCGTACAATTTTATTTCGTCAATCGAAGGAATCCCATCTTTTGATGTACGGTTAAAATTCCTGCTGGATACTTTCAAAAAGCAGTGGTTGGCTGTCAGTCCCGATTTCCAGGTTGACGAAGGTTACCCGATCAATGAACCCGGCACAGCCAATCTGAATATCTGCTCCAAAGCTATAGGTGAACGATTTCGGTGTTTGAGCATGACCATTGAGATGCCCTTTAAAGATAATGCCAACCTGCCTGATCCTGTTTTTGGCTGGTCGCCGGGCCGAAGCGAAAAATTTGGTGCATCACTTTTGGATGTTATTTTGAGAATTGTGGATGATCTGCGATAAGAAAAAAAGCAACAACAGCCCTGTAAGCGGGATTCTGTTCCAAACCTGATAAATCGGGCCTGGTGTTTGTCATTTATCTGGATCATGCGTCACCACATGATTCTATCGGCCGACCCCTCGCGGCGCCCGATCGCGGTAAAACCGGACCAGAACTTAGGCGGGCCGCCTTATCCCGCTTGTGGCGGAACCGTGATATACATGGCCTTTCAACCCATAAGGTTTACCCTCCCGGCATGTCACCATACCGCGACGTGAGCTCTTACCTCACATTTTCACCCTTACCCCGCCATAAGGCGGGACGGTTATTTTCTGTGGTACTCGCTGTTACCCGGCTGTTCCCGGCCAGGTACCTTCCCGTTAGGAAGTATGGCGCCCTGCGTTGTCCCGACTTTCCTCCCTGTTCCTGAAAAACCGGAACAGAGCGACAAACCGGACTGTTGCTGCGCGGCAAAAGTACTAATAATTCGGGTAGAAGCAGGGTTTGTTGCTCTCAGGAATTAAGCCGTTTTTGTTGACCCGATGGATTATGAAACATTAACAGACAGGATTTTCCTAAAAAAACCGTTATAGCTCACTTTGAATTAACTTTGCCGCCTAATTTTAAAAATTTTAGCTATGCAAATGCCAGGAATGTCGGAATGGTTGATTATTTTGTTGGTTGTAGTGCTTTTATTTGGCGGAAAGAAAATCCCCGAATTAATGCGTGGATTAGGAAAAGGCGTGAGAGAGTTTAAAAATGCGTCCAACGAAACCGATGAGGTTAAAAAGGAAATAAATGAGGTTGCTTCTGACATCAATAAGAATTCCTCATCAAAAGATCAGCCGAAACAGTAAATTGAATTGGTATTTTCGTTGAGGTAGAAGGAAGTAAATTCTTTTTGATACCTCTATATTTGAATAAAACCTGACCAGGGAAATGCCTGCCGGCGTTTCTTTTACATATTATCAATGAAAGATTTAACAGTTGGAAAAGAAGGGAAGCTGATTTTTCAGTTTGCCCTGCCGATGGTTTTTGGCAATATTTTTCAGCAACTTTACAATGTTGCCGACAGCGTAATTATTGGGAATTAAGTCGGTAATGAAGCATTGGCTGCAGT
>CAJATL010000377.1 GCA_903944895.1 uncultured Bacteroidota bacterium | reverse complement strand
GGTAAAGCATTTCATAAATATTCAGGTTAAAATTCATTTTTATAAGAATTTCATTGGTATCCGGTTAAACTTTTTAGATTTCTACCTTTGGTCGAAATGACAAGGTATTTGGAGTATTTTGGGTGGGTGGGGATTGGTAGCTGCGAAACCGCCACCAACCCCATAGCCGTCAGGATAAGAAATGATAATGATGCTTGTTTTGGAAATGAATCCATAGCCCGGTGCTTCAGCGCCGGGTGGAGCGTTGAGTAACCAAAAAATGCCAGGTCGTTTACGACCTTCAACTTACAGGAACTTCCCGAAGGAAAAAAGGCGTAAACGCCTTTCCAATATAAGGTTGTGGTTTTCAACTATCCCAAACCTGAAGGTTTGGGCTATGGAAAATCTCAGGATTTTGGGCTTGACTTGACGGCTATGCCACCTACCCCCACACTAAACAACGTAACTGTTTGTCATTCCGATCCGCCAACCGGCGTAGAGGAATCTAATTTCAAATTATCTATAAATTTTAATTTTACCGGAAACTACTTTAAGAATTTATCTAAATTTGTCCACACGACCAAAATGGATTTTGGATTTTATTAAGCTATTGATAATCAAAAAATACAGATAACATGAAAGAATTTGAAACTATTGAAGACATCCTCGATTTTGCGATCCAATCGGAACAAAACGCAGTAGATTTTTACAGTAAACTGGCCCAGGATTCCAGAAATGAAGAAATGAAACAGGTTTTTGTCCAATTTGCTAAAGAAGAAATGGGGCATAAAGCAGGATTGCTAAGAATAAAAACAAACGGTACTTTTGCTGTGAAGGATGAAATAGTTCTTGATTTAAAAATGAGCGATTACCTTGTCGATGTTGAGCCAACGCCGGATATGTCGTATGAGCAGGCGCTTATCATCGCGATGAAACGCGAAAAAAACGCATTTAAACTTTACTCTCACTTATCGGCGAAAGCGCCTACAGCCGAACTGAAGAGGATATTCCAGTCGCTGGCTGTCGAAGAATCCAAACACAAGCTGCGCTTTGAACTGGAATACGACGAGTTCATTCTGAAGGAAAACTAAAGCTGATCTTTATAAAAAATATTGACCCGGATTGGTTGATCCGGGTTTTTTATTGGATTGACCGGCGTTATGATGTTTAAAACGGGTTTTGAGAATTTACCCCCGGGTAAAAACCCAATTATCACCGATACTCAATGAATGGTTAAAATGGTAGCCATCTTCATCGAAAAGCATGAGGGATTCGATGTCGTTGATCCGGTTTTTAATGATAAACCTTGCCATCGTTCCGCGTGCTTTTTTCCCATAAACGGTCAGGAAACGATATTCACCATTCGAAAAGTCCTTAAACGTTGGGGTGATGATTTTACACTTGATTCTGGCGGCATCCAAAACCCGGAAATACTCAGCCGAAGCAAGATTGATAAGAAATTTATGGCTGTTTTGCTGAATTGCAAGATTGACGCTTTTGGTAATTTTGTTCCCCCAGAAATTGTACAGGTCGGCGCCTTTGGTGTTTGATAATTTGGTGCCCATTTCAAGGCGGTAAGGAAGAATAAGGTCGAGCGGCTGCAAAACACCGTAAAGCCCCGACAAAATGAGCAGATGATTCTGAGCTTCCAAAAGGTCGTTTTCATCAAATTCATCTGCTTTTAAACCATTGTAAACTTCGCCCTTAAAGGCCAGCACGGCATGTTTAGCGGTGTCAGGATCAAAAGGCAAACGCCAGTCGAAAAACCTCTTCACATTCAGATCGGCCAGTTTATAATTGATGCTCATCAATTCCTGCAAATCTTTGGGCGAAAATTTCTTCAGAATTTTAACCAGTTGATCGGCTTCCTTGAGAAACTGAGGTATGGTGTAATGTTGAGTTTTTGGTTGGAAAGAAAAATCGAGTGTTTTCGAGGGTGAAAGGATGATCAACATTGTTTGGGGTTTAATTGAAATTCGAGATTTCGGGAGGAAAAATTAAATCGTTGATTTACCAGGGATCAAAACCATTTGAAGGCGAAATTCCGAAATTATTAAAGTTGGATTGCCCAAAATTGCCCACCGAATAAGGATTGTACGGAGTGTTGCCTTTCCTCACTCCAATTTCAGCCCCAAAATGAAAATTCTCGGTCACTTTATATTGAAATCCAACAGCCACCCCGCCCCCATCCAGATCAAGTGCGCGTGGATTAATCTGTGGCTCATCAAACCTGTAAATTTCTTTATAGCCTTTTGCATTAATCATCAATCGATTATTTACCTGGTACTGGCCTTCGGCATACAAAAATGTTTGGGTAATATTGTTGTCGAACCGAACCGTATTTTCGAAACCATAAGGACTTAAATAATTGATGTAGTTGGAGTTGCTGATGGTAGCACCGAAGTTCACGCTAAATTTTGGGGAAACCTTGTATTTTACATGAGGCGAAACATAAACACCAAACAAACCGCCATTTCCGGAACTAACACCAAACGAAGTTCCCATTTCGAGACCGAAACTAACCTTGTTTGCAGCATTGACAGGACGGAAGGCCGGATTGAAATTGTAGGGACTGATGTATGCTGAATCCTCGCTTGCAGCGGCTGGCAAGGTATCTGACAGATTCTGAGCCTGTGAAAAAAGCATCAAAAGCGTGTTGATCGAGAGAAATAATAGTATTCGTAATTTCATAATTTCTGTTTAAGCCTCACAAAGTAAATCAAAAACAACGTATTGTAAAAATTTATTAGCCTGAAACCGGAAAAACTAACGGCAATTTATTGTTTTTGTTTTGAAATTTTCGATGGCAAATCAAATCCTGGTTGGGCTGTTTTACCGCCATATTCTGTCAAGCCAGGAAGTTACATTATTCAAAATCAAAGGTTAAATCTCCTTAAAAACACATCTATAAATCTATGTTTAACAATTTTTATCAATGTCTGCATTATCGCAAATCTGTAAATTTGCGGTTTGATTATCAAAAACTACGCATTCGTTCTTTCTGTAATACTAAAATATTGACAATTTTTCTCACTAATACTATTTACTGTGGATAATAGCGCAATTGACACCACCACGCTGGATGGAAAAAGATTATACTATAGTTTTTTAGCCGGCGCCCAACGAATTTTTGATCACCAGGGATATCTGAATAAAATCAACGTTTTTCCGGTTCGCGATGCTGATACCGGAACTAACCTGGCTTCTACCATGCGATCGATAGTTGATACTTTTATCCCGACCAACAACTTTTCGGTTACCGCCAACGCCCTTGCGGATGCTGCACTCACCGGTGCACGCGGAAATTCAGGAATTATCTTTGCACAGTTTCTTTATGGTTTCAGCAGCGAGTTTCACGGCGAAGAGACCATCAATGTTAAAAAATTTGCGGCTGCCATAACTCGCGGCGTGCAGGCTTCCTACGAAGCGATTTCAAATCCGGTAGAGGGCACTATGATTTCGGTGATCAGAGAATGGGCCGAAAACATCCAGAAATTAATCGAAAAAATTGACGACTTCAACGAGCTTATTATTGCTTCTTACGAAAAAGCACTTCAGGCCTTGCTCGAAACAACAAAAAAGCTGGAAGTCCTTCGCAAAGCCAATGTTGTTGATGCAGGAGCCAAAGGTTTCGTTTATTTCCTCGAAGGAATGATCGACTTTTTTAATCACGGGGAACTAAAGAAAATCCTTGGCTCCAGAAATATTGTCAAGTCGCAGGTGGCCGAAGGTGAGCACAATCACGAAGAAATTAACTTCCGCTATTGCACCGAAGCCATGATTGTTTCCGACAATATCAACCGCGAAAAATTAAGAAGTAAAATTGACTATCTGGGTGATTCGCTGGTAATTGCAGGTTCACCGCGGAAAATGAGGATTCACATCCACACCGATACGCCCGACAAATTATTTACCAGGCTGAGCCGCTTTGGAAGCATCACTTTCCAGAAAGTTGACGATATGGTGATGCAGATGGACGTTGCCGAACATCGCAGGCATGACATTGCCCTGCTCACTGATTCAACCTGTGATCTGCCTCAGGAATTTATCGAAAAACATCAGATTCATGTTGTTCCGCTGAGTGTTCATTTTGGTGACACCTATTATCTCGATCGCATCACACTGACCCCGGACCGGTTTTATAAAATTCTGGGGAAATCGAATAAAGATTATCCGAGTACCGCACAGCCTTCATTTAAAGATTTCTCGAACAAGTACAATTTTTTAAGCACCCATTACGAGTCTGTTATTGGTGTACACATCAGTGAAGCCTTGAGCGGAACATGTTCCAACAGTCGTAAAGCCGCCAAAACCATTACCAACTTCACCAAGATGCCCATCGATGTAATCAATTCGAAGCGGCTTTCGAGCGGACTTGGATTAATTCTTATCAGGGCTGCCGAAAAACTGGAAGAAGGCACTTCACACGAAAAACTTACTGCACTCATCGAAAAATGGAGTAAAAATACCGACATGTGGGTCACCACCAAAACCATGAAATACCTGGTTAAAAGTGGCAGAGTAAGCGCCGTAAAAGGATTTGTTGGCAAACTTTTAAATGTTAAGCCCATCATTATTGTGAATGAAGAAGGCAGAACCGAGCCTCATGGGAAACCTTTTACCGAAAAAGGAAGCATGAATATGGCTTTGCGCATGGTTGACAAAAAGATAAAAAACAAGACTATTTGGGGATATTCGATTTCACATGCCAACAATTTGAAAACTGCCGAATGGTTTGCCGAGCAAATGGAACTTCGCACGGGCATGAAACCCCGCTTCATTAATGACGCCTCGCCTGTTTTAGGCGTCAATACAGGGCCTGGGGTGGTTGCATTATCGGTACTTTTTTAATAGAATAAACCAGAAAATCACTACTGACCGACAAATTTTAATAGATTCTTCGCTACGCTCAGAATGACAGGCTATTGCAGGGTTTTATAGTCGGGTGGGGATGATTGGCGGCTTCGCCGCCAATC
>CAJATL010000376.1 GCA_903944895.1 uncultured Bacteroidota bacterium | reverse complement strand
TAGACCTGACAGCGTTTTATTTTATAAATTACTGTATCACCAACCTTTTGATGACCACATTTTTGGCTTTTTCAAACCTCAGGTTGGTTGCAGTTATAAAATCTATTCTGCCAGCTTTCTCTTCCTAAAATCAAAAACCTTTTTACCTCCATAGCCCGCTGCCAGCGAGATTAATAAAACAACACCGCTGCCGATGGGTGCGCCACCTCCATGTACGCCGCCAACAAACCCATTGGTTCCGCCGTTGTTACCGGTGGTTGGCGGAGGTGGTGGAAATTGTGCCATAAGAGTTACACTTCCAATGGTCATAAAAGTGAGAAGGATGAGAATTCTTTTCATAAGTTTTTCTTTAAAAGTTGTAGTTTTTAAAATGGATGCAGCGCTATCCTGATAGTAGCCCATCCGTAAATTTTGTTTGATCACAACTGGCTTTACATTTATCATTGCTGAAACAAAGTCCCTTTTGTAGTCAGTACATTGCCATCAACTATCATACGGGCTATTACTGCACCTGTTTTAATTGAACTCAGGTCAACCGTTGAAAGTTGGTCAACAGCCATCAGTTTTTGCAGAACAAGCTGTCCTGTAAGGTTATAAACACTGATTTGTGCTGCTTTACCAGGATAATCAGGGGCGTTGATGTAGAGTGTATTGCCTGAAATCCATAAGCGGTTTGTTTCAGCGGTGGTTTCGCCAATACCAATAGTTCCGCCAAATATTACTTTGAAACGCATTGCATCATTGCCTTCGGTATGGCTGAATGTGTATGTGTTTTGTAGGCGGAGGTCGATGGTTTTGTTGGTTTTTAAATCCTGAAGGTGTATGCTTACGTTTGGATCGAAATTTTCGATGTTGCTGAACGTGAAACTCACGCTTGCTGTTGATTTTTGTTCAAAATCCAAAGGCACTGAATAAGCTGTTGGCAGGTAAGGCAGGCTGTTTATTGCCAGCTTTTGGTTGTCGGCAGCTACGGTATAAAGCTGTGGTGCGCCATCGGTTCCGGTTAGTTTCCATGCATCATAATCTGGATCAGCATTGGCTGTGGCCACATCAGTAAACCGGATTACAGTTTCATCTGTCATTTCGTTCGAAACGGCATTTATCCTGAGCAGGTCGGTGATGCTTGCATCCGATTTGAAGAAATTATGCCCACCATGTACCCTTACATTATCGTTCATGCTAAAGGTTGGTGATGCAGTGGCTTTTACAAAAAAAGCTTGCCCGGCAGGTATTATATTGGTACCTCCATTTGTTGCTGTACCATTAACATAAGCTGCATAATTGCTTCCTCCGGAAGGCCAGATGTACACCGAATTGGCTATCCCGGTTTTAACCCAGCCTGAAGAAGCATCCCAATTGATGGCACTTGGGTAAGGGTTGGGGACAAGGTTATGACCGCTTCCGGCAAAAGTAACCAATGGGTTGAATATGCCTGCATTCATTGGGCCTGCAAACTGATAAGTATGCATATCTTCAGGGGTGTAAACCATATAGCCCCTGGTTTCGTCCATTGGATTCACAGTCGAAATATCCAGGCCATGCCATGAATTACCCGCCACATCAAAATCGTACAGGTAGGCATATAAAAACAAGTTCTGGGTAGAATTCGTAGCTGGGGTAAGCGGAACCGAAACCAGATGGAATGTTGGAGTTGCTAAGTTAGTATTGCCTGTTATGTAGCGGTTTATGGTGGCATTAACATCGGCAGTACCATGAATCAGCGATCCAGTACCCTCGGCGGTGGATTGGAGTATCAAACCATTGGTGCCGTTATAATTGGTAAGCGTACCACTCACTGTTAGAAAACTTTTGGGCGATATGGTCACCGAGCTTTTTGGATTAATGGTTAGGTTGGCCATCGTGAAAAGGTTGGCAGAACTTTCGCTGGTCAGGGTAAAATCACCGCCGGCAACTGCCCAATAGGAGCTGCCTGTGCTCACGATGTATGCAGCGGAATTATAAATGCCCTGCGCATGTATTGCCATGGCTATTCCGATGCCCATCAGTATTAATAGTATTTTTCTCATCTGTATATTTTTAATACTACCGGGTTAAAATTTCCGTATTGGACGAATTCGAGCAAAAGTATTTTTCTGTGTAGTACTAGTTTGGGTTCCTCCTCCCAGATTATAAAAATCCTGTGTCCAAACGGTAGATTGGCTTGTCTCAGAAGAAGACCAATAATATGAACCCTGATTATTTAGATTTACTGTAAAACCTCCAATTGCAAGATTGTTTAGAAATAATTTGTTTAACTCGTCTTTTGAAGGTAAATACCAGTCGCTATAGCCACCTGCGGTATAATAATCGCAAAGATAAGCTGCATAATTTCCAATACCTCCATTAGCGGTAATAATCAAGCCTGTATTTGCCAATCCAGTGAACAATGCAGTAGCTGTTGCATTGGTAGTATAATTAGTTGCATTAGCATTATTCCATCCAAGTTGTAAATTGTTGTTTCCATCGGTATTAGCAGCTATAAGCCCGTGTGCAACATTGGCGTCGTAACCGGGATCACCATCTACAAGCAGGTAAGCAAGCTTGCCCCCTTGATAAACATCTCCAATATTTATTGTAGGTGGGCCAATATTGATCCATCCGGCACTGGTTCCGGCATATACATGCAATTCACCGGCAAGGCCACAGGAGGTACACCAGATTTGTAAGCCTATGGCAGGGCTTGCTATGGCATCTTGCGCTGTTTTCGACATGCGGGGAGGCAGAAAACCCTGGGTGGTAGAGCTTATTTCAACTTTTGCAGAAGCATTGGGGCTGGCGGTCCCTACGCCAACATTTCCGTTCAGTAAAGTATTGCCTGTGCCGCTGGGCGTAAGCGTTACATTTTGGTTGCTACCACCTGCAGCAAAGGTTAAAGCCGAAGTGCCAGTTATAGAGCCGTTAGTAGTCCCTGTACCGCCATTGGCAACTGCCAGAGTTCCGGCAAGGGTAATGGTTCCGTTGGTAGTAACCGGGCCGCCGCTGCTGGTTAAACCGGTAGTGCCACCCGAAACATCAATGTTGGTTACGGTTCCTGTTGTTGGCGTTTCCCAGGTTAAATCTCCTGCTGTTGCCCCCGCAGTTAAAACTTTCCCATTATTTGTTGTGCTGGTAGCTGGCACATGCAGGTTGCCATCGCCTGTGGGATGTGCATAATTGGTTGCACCGTTGGCAACGCCGTCCAGTTTTGTTTTGTCGGCTGCGCTCATGCTGCCTGCATCATTGGTGGTGGCTGCCGAAATGGATATGGCCGGAGTTATGCCCCCACTGCTCACTATAGGAGCAGTGCCGGTAACATCGGTAACGGTTCCACCGCCGCCGCTACTTCCACCTATTATTACCCAGGCAGAACCTGTGTAATAATAAAATCCTGATGTGCCATCTGTTTGGAACACCAACAACCCGGTTGCCGGGGTCGGAATGTTTCCTAGTTGAGTGGCTGTCATGCGCGGGGCCAGAAAACCTTTGGTTGTTGATTTTACATCGAGCATGGCACTGCCATTGGGAAACGAATTATCCGAATTGATGCCCACGCTCTGGGCAAAGCTTTTACCCCACAGGGTTAAAACAATGGCTGCTAACAATAGAAATGTTCTTTTTTTCATAAATATTAATGTTGGTTTATTACTGTTTTCTATTTATATTTAATTTAGTTTTCACTATTGCAAAGTAGAATACATCCAACCACATTGTCAGAAAAAATTTGATAAGTGCCGGAAATTATTTGATAAGTGCGAAAAAAGGTATGCACCTAATCCACACTGAAAACCCAATAAAGAATAAATGGTACAAGGGTTCTTTGAGATGAGGACATTCAAGGCAATGATTTTTAAGCTTGGATAAACGAATTCGGGATGCTATTTGCTGTTAAACCAAAAAAGAAGTTTCAGCGGGATTTTTTTTTTGAGTATCGGGTGTTGTACCTAAGAAAAGCCACAAAGTGGCTAAATTTCAATAACCGTGGGCGAAGCCCACGGTCTAAGTCAAGAAGGGCGTTTACAACCCTGAAAGGGTTGAACCCTATTCAGGGTTCTGGGATATACTACATTTCTTTTCCCCCGGTTTCACCGTTCGACTGAGCTCACGCCAAAGCCGGAGGTTATTGAAATTTAGGCCTTTCAGGCCAAAAAAAGCGCTTTTTTGAATTTTTTTCAGTTTGATTCAGCAAGGATTAAGTTAGCGATACGTAAAATAAATTTTGGGTACAACACCTGATACTCATATTGTTTTTAGAATTTCAACTGATCGAAAACAGCTTTTGCTTTCCGCTGGGAAACGGAAAGGTAGGTTACGCCGTCGGAAAGCAGCAATTGGGGAGACCGGCCATTTTTAACCTTAATTACGTGTTTAATATTCACAATGATGGAGTGATGAATACGGAAAAAAGAATTTGCCGGCAGCCGTTTCTCAAAATAACCCAGGTTTTTGGAAGCCATGATGGTACTTTTGTTCAATAGCGTAAAAACCGAATACGCCCCTGCGGATCGGATAAACAGGATATCGTCAAGTTTAACAATAACATCGTTGCCTATGCTTAAAAGCATTTTCTTCTCATTGATTTTTAGGATGGCTTTTTCAACAGCTGTTGAAAAATCGTTTTCGCTAAAGGGTTTGAGCAAATAAAAAATGGCTCCTTTATTTAACGCATCCACAGCATACTCGGAATAAGCGGTTGCAAAAATAATCTCAAAATCAAGATGTGCTGTTTGTTCGATCACATCCAGCCCAAAGCCACCCTTCAGCCGGTTGTCGAGAAATACAAGATCTACATTGTTATGGCTGAGATAGGTTATAGCCTCTTGCTTGTTATCAATAATACATTTGATGGTAATTTCGGGGAACAAACGTTTTAGTTTGTCGGCCAACAAAACCTGGGACGGCAACTCGTCTTCGACAATCACACATTTTATCATAATATCATAGCTGGTTGATTTTAAAAAGAACAACAGTTCCTGAATGGGTAACAGAATCCAGATCATTAATAAACAGTTCAATCTGGATATTGTATTTAATTCGAAGCAAGGCGATTTTGCGCATGATCAAATCAATGCCAAGAGGCTGATGAGTAAGGCTGCTGTTTATTTCCCTGGAGCGCGCATACCCGATTCCGTTGTCGCGCACCCCGATACACAAAACAGACTCTTGATAATAAAAATCGATACTTAACTCGCAGGGGTAGTCGGCATGTGCGATACCGTGCAAAATGGCATTTTCGATCATGGGCTGCAAAAGCATGGTGGGAATCTGAAGCAACAATAAATCATCAGGGCAATTTATTATATAGCTAAACGAGTTTTCGAACCGGATAAGATGAATGTCGAGGTAACTGCGCAGTGATATGATTTCCTCATTTATTGAAATAAAATTCTTGTCGCTTTGCTTCAGGATATTACGTAAGAGTTTTGAAAAAGAAATGGCGAAATTTTCTGCTTTTTTAAGCTTTTTGGAACTGATCAGTTGCACAAGCACATTCATTGAATTGAAAATAAAATGAGGGTTCATTTGCACCTGAATTGATTTTAATTGCAATTCGGTAAAGGTGAGCTTAAGCTCAAGTTCTTTTTCCGACTTTTGCTTTTGTTTTAAAAAGCGGTAACGTGTGATTGCAGCCACCAGAAAAACGAACAATAAAACCATTGAGATACGAAAACCTGTCCGCTCGTAAAAATAATGTTCAATATAAAAATCATAGCCCACAACATCAGGATTGGGGTCACTAAAAGCATCAATAGCCCGGATCAGGAGGTGGTATTTCCCTGGTTTCAGATACGAAAATGAGATACTTGTACCTTTTTGCGGCTTGCTCCATTTGGCATTGTTGTCATCAAACTCCAGTTTAAACTGATAATACACATTGAAAGTTTCCGAAAATACAACCTTGTTAAAACTAAACTGCAGAAACTGGATTTGCCGTGGCAAGTAATAGGCCGAGTCAACAACCAGGTTATCAACAAGCACTTCAGTAATTTTTAACTTATTCTCATTTCGCCTGAACGGTTCCGATTTATAGCGGATAATCCCCTGAACAGAAGGAAAATAAAAATTCAGGTTGTCGGAAGTTGCATAATTATTCAGGAAACCTCCATTAAACTCGGGATTTAATATCCCTGATTGTGTGCCAAACTGAAAAGGGATCAGATAGGAGATCGAGTCATTCAAAAAACGGTTCAAAGCATCCTCGTGCACTGCCTTCAACCCATTGTTTGAAGTCATTAAAAAATATCCGTAAGCATCACGAGCCAGGGTGAACACGTCGTTTCCGAGCATGTAGCCGGGCTTTTGTGCCAGCGAAATAAGATTTTTACCGTTGTAGCAATACAAACCGCCGCCATAAGTCCCAATCCATATTTTCCCGGCGGCATCTTCGTAAAAGGATCTGATATCAACTGCTTTAACATCAATATTTTTTCTGAACTGCAGGCGGATATTGCCTTGATTATCCAACACAACAATGCCATCGCTTCCTCCAAGCCAAAGCTGACCGCTTTTTGTTTCGTAAATAGTAGTTACCCGCATGCTGATTTTGTTGGGAAGATGCTCTTTTAATCGCATAATATCCTTACCCTTTAATACCCCTTCAGAGTTACCTATCCAATAAACGCCTTTGCTGTCGCGCAAAATGGAATGGATATTTTTACGGTTTGTAGTGATATGTGATAAAACCCGATTGTTTTTAAATGACATCAGGTACAATCCATCTCCCCAGGTGCCGGCAAAGAGGGTGTCGTTATAAACTGACAAGGCTGAAAATGATGACTCTATACCCAAAGTAACCAAAGGCCTGCCAGGCGATATTTGCACTAACGTTTTAGCCCCTGCTGCAAATACCAAATCCCCTTTATACTGAACCACCGAGCTAAAGGAACCAAAAAAAAAGGACTTTTTTTCGTAATAATTTTTAAACATTTTTTTTTGCAACTTCAAAAGGCCTTTATTGCCGGTGCCTACAAATAAACAACTACTATTAGTATCGTAATAAATAGAGTTGAGTGAATTGGTTGGCAAAATATTGTCTTCCGAATACCTTTCAACGCCCGTGTCCGAAACAATAAACATCCCTATGTTGGAGATTATGATTGCCTTATGGTCAACCACTTCCAAATCCCTTAAAAAAATATTTTTACTTTCAGATAAATGGATTTCAGAAACTCCCTTTTGGTCGTAAACATACAATTTGCTACGGCTCAATAAATAGATTTTGTTTATTTCGGTATCAGGTTTTGCTGACACCACCGCATCGTGGATTAAAACCTCCTTTACATGTGTTGTAAGTGAAAAAAGGTATGTGTGCGTTCTATCGGAAACCAAAAAACTTCCGTTTCCCAAATAATGAATGTAGGATGGATAAGGGATACCTGTTTTCTCTGTGGTTTTCGCATCCGTATTATTGTCAACAAATTCCATACTTCCTGTCGAATCAATTGCAACCCATAGGTTTTCGCGAATGTCAACAGCCCCATACCGGCCAATAAGCTTAGGTTGCAAATCCAACAGAAACAATTTACCTCCAATGTTAAACCCAAGCGGTTGCTGATACTGACAGTTGTAATACAGTTCCGAATAATTAAGTTCATTATAAACCAGCTCATTGCTATACGGCAGCATTTCATATCCATTAAAAACTACCAGGCCATTAGCCGTTGAAAAAAGCAGCTCTCCACTAACCGGTTTTTTAATAATAGATTTGATCTCGCTTTGAGGCAGTTGATTGTCGGGGCCATAAGCGGTGATAGTAAATGGAAAATCGGAAAGGTTTGCCGCCGGATAAAACTGGCCAGCCAACTGTGAAAACGAAACCTGCCAAGGTATCACAATCAGGATGCCGATAATAAATGCACGAAATAAACCTGGTGAGACATTGGAAGTAGGAATATTCTGCATCATTGTTTAATTATCCAATTTTAAATTGTTAACGGCAAATATAGGTGAGTTCAAAAAATTCATTTTATTAGAACTCACCTTCTTTTAACTGATGGCGAAAGTAATAATTTTAGAAGAAATAAGCCCGGACAAACTTTGCCCGGGCTTCTCAACGAAAACAAAAAACTTATTCCGACAACTCTTTTCGGGCATCAAAAACCTTCTTCCCACCATAGCCCGCTGCCAGCGCGATTAATAAAACAATTCCGCTACCGACGGATGCGCCACCACCGCCAACGGGGCCACCGCCGCCTTCGTTAGCGTTAACCGGAGGAGTTAGAGGAGCTTGTGCCATTATTGCCAGTCCACTGATCATCAGTAAAATTGAAAGAACCATTAATTTTTTCATCGTAAATTTTGTTTAAAATTGTTTTTATATTTTCTGTTTTTTCGACTCCGTCGGGTCCGCCGGCTGGCGGACGCTGACAGGTCATTAGTTCCGAAAACCTGTCAGCGTCGATAGACCTGACAGCGTTTCAAAATTACCGTATCATTTTGAAGATGATGCTCTGGGTAGTCTTTCTATAAATCTATTATTTTATCAGGACTTAAACCGGTTTCTTTGCTAATTTCCGTAACGCTTGCACCATTCTGCTTCATATACGTTGCTAGTTTAACGGCAAGGGATACTTTTTGCCTGCGCTCCTCTTCTTTTTGAAATTTTTCCAACTGCTCTCTTTTTTCAGCTTCTTGTTTTGCCTTTTCAGCTTCCTGTTTTCCCTTTTCGGACTCCGCAATTTTCTTTAAAAACCGTGCTTCCTGCTCATCAAAGATGGTGTCGATTTCTTCTTCTGCTTCAAGTTTGCGCCTGAATTCTTCATCCATCAATGGCCCTTGCAGGTATTTTGCCATATCGCTAAATTCTTCAGGAATGTCCTGCAGATCGATGATGTA
>CAJATL010000375.1 GCA_903944895.1 uncultured Bacteroidota bacterium | reverse complement strand
TTTGTGGTTAAAAAATTAATGATTATTAATTATGATAATTTCCGCTTTGTGCGATTTTGGAAGGACAAATTCCCAGATTTGGTGGTTGAAATTTTAAGTTGACGTAGGACAAATTGGTCAAATAACTGACGTGAATTGATTAATAATTAATTGGTTTTTGTTATCTCCAATTTGGTAGGACAAATTGGTCAAATAACTGACGGAAAAAAAATTTATCAGTAATTATTGATTTTCGCTTAGTTCGACTATGAACGGACAAATTACATGATTTGGTGGTCAGGATAAATCCAAAGATTTTGCTGTTTTTAAAATCCCAGAGAATACCTTTACTGTAAGCTCTGTAGACTTAAAACTCCATGAGCTTGTTTGAAATTTGCCGCTTCTTCTCATCATCAAAACCCGCAAAATAAATCTTTGTTGTACTTAAATTGCTGTGATTCAAAGCTTCGCTTACATACTCCATGCTGGCACCGTTTCGTATGGCTGTTGTTGCGAACGTATGCCTTGCCCAATAAGTTGAAACGCTATCCTGAATTCCGCAGGTTTTAGCATATTTGCCAAAATGTTGGTTAATAAACCTGATGTAATTACGTAAATCGCTATGCTTCTTTTCTGCGCTTGATGTCGGGTCGATGATCTGGAAAATGTAGGATTCAGTTTTTTTGTTGGGATTACCATATTTTTCAATGACATTTTTATTAAACTCATTCAAATAGACTTTAACATGGGATTGTGATTTGTTGGTATTGGCTGTTTTGGCACGCCTGAACGAAAGTACATCGTCGGAGATATTTTTATATTGTAAGCCTGCAATGTCTTTAAAATTCATGCCATTGGAAGCGTAGGAGAAGAACCAAAAGGCTTTTGCTTTTTCTTGTTCTGGCGTTGCAGGTGTGCCATCCCAAAGCAATTTTAACTGTTCTTTTGATAAAGCCTTTTTTATTCCTTTCGGAGCTGGGATAGTGTATTTCCTTTTACCAAATGGGTAAAAATCTTTGCTGATTATTTTGTCTTCTATTGCGGTATTGAAAATTGCCCTGAGGGGTCGCAAATAAAAGCCTACAGTTGTCGGACTCCTTTTTTTATCATCAAGCATGTAGTGTTCATAGTTTCTTAGCCATTGAGGTGTGATATCATTGAGTAAAAGTGTTTTCTTCTTGTGAAAATCGATAAGTGATTTTAGGCTAAGTTCATAATTGGAAGCTGTTCCAACCTGCTTGTTCTTTTTTAGTTGTTCAATGGCTTGCTGGTAACATGTTGAAACATCATTTTGTGCTGAAATTTGATTGGAATACATTACTTTTTCAAAAGCTTCAAAAGAAAAATATGGTAGCCTTTCAGCAACTTCATTTGCTTTTATTTCAATTGCCTGTAACTTAATCCTGATGTCTTTATACTCCTTCCTTGGTTTTGTTGTTTCCCAAATACTTTCAAATTCCTGCTTTGTAAATTCAAAGAAGGTAGAGTAGAGTTTCTGTCTCCTTGGCTCGGGAGTAAATACCCGAAGTTTTATCGGGTGTTTGCCGTTTTCTTTTTGTCTCCTTGTATCCAGATAAATTGAAATATTGTAGTTCTTTTTCATAGCCTAATTTTTAATTCAATGAAAATCCATTTGCATACGATTTGCATACAAAAGTACGTTATTTTCATTAATATTCTATCATTTCTTTTTATTAAAGATTACGTAACATACACATTATCAAAGAATACCATTATCATTAATAAATAAACAATAAGTTTAAAATATGACTACGGATCAGAAGGTTTGGGGTTCGAGTCC
>CAJATL010000374.1 GCA_903944895.1 uncultured Bacteroidota bacterium | reverse complement strand
TTAAATAAATGAGATTAGTCTAAAAACGTGCCATAAATTTTACTATTGTGGCTAAAGCCATGAGTATCGCCGACATCAATTGCCCCGACCTTAAGGTCGGGGCAATTGAAAACCAGATAGTTGCCGGGCTTTAGCCCATAATCAATAGTTTTTAGATTGGACACGCTATTTTATTTGTACAACAAACCTCTCCTGAAAAACCACCTCCCCGGATTTTACCCTCAAAAAGTAAAGCCCATCATTTAATCCTGAAACATTCAGGCTAAAAGAATTGCAGGGTCTAAAAGTCTGTTTCATCAACGACCTTCCGCTGATATCAATAATCTCAGCCAGGATTTCATGGAGACATTCCTTTCCAAATTCAACAAAAAGCAAATCGTGCGCAGGGTTAGGGAAAACTATAATATCGTCGCTTAGAATTTCCGGATCATCAACTCCCAAACCAGCGCAAAAATCAATTCTCGGATTTAAATAGTTGTCGCAGCGATATAAATAATTTGTTGGAGGGATTATTGGCGAGGGATTAGCGCTGACGAGGATCGGCTGTAATGGCCCCATTGTTGTCTGCTCCGGGCTTCCGTTGCCCAAAGCTACGGCTTTTGCTTCCGGGTTTTCTTTAAGCGAATAATCAGCCAAAGCATCGGCCAGCCTGAAAACGGCGTAATAATCCAAAGCATTGTAAATCGCAAATGTTTCGGGTAAACCGTGATCGGCATTGTAAAAATAGCCTTCGTAATTATCCGAAAAAACTTCCACAAAATCCTTTTCAGCATCAGCAATCGAAATATGGTCGAAAATATCGATGGCGAGGCGATGGTCGTTCACAATGTCGCCCTGATAAACCTGCATAATCAATTTGGTTTGTGGCGCGAAATTCTGGAGTTCTTCCTCCGAAATATCGTAAAAATACCAGGGCGCCAGCGGCATCATAAAGCAGCCATTGCCTCCCCAGCCGGCGCTGATGGCTCGTTTGGTCATTGCCGGTACCGCGCCTGCACCAAACGAATGTCCGATAAATCCAACGCTTGTCGAATCGATCAAATCAGGAAATTCATGAACAGCTTGTCTGAAGCCTTCCCAAAGCACGTCATACCTTTCGAGAATAGTGACAGGCGTAAGCAATGAAGCGGCCATCCCGGGATAAGGTGAGAAAACGGCAACATATCCGCGGGAAGCAAAGTGTTGCAACAAATTGTGATAGAGAAACGCATAATTGGCGTTAAAGCCATGCGCAAAAAAGATGACCGGCGCAGGCAGATCGCCGCCAACCGGAGAATAGACGCTGACATTAATCCCGGGCCACAGCGGACTTGGGGTAACATTTAATGCCACCTGGTACGGCCCTTCAGCGCCAAATCCATCGCTGATTGCAGGAACCGGCCCCTGGAACTGGGGAAATAAATCAACAACACAAAAAACAAAAAACAATAATCCTGTTAATCTTTGAAGCATAAAATGGTTTTTAAACAACTGATAAAAACTAAACGATAATGTCGTCCAAACCTCTTTTTGGAACATGATGCACACCGGATTCATCCCGCCAATATTTGATGTTTCCATCCTGGCTGATTTTTTCGAGCAACACGGTTTCTTTTGGTTTGCCAAGTGCAATTACAAGCAGGATTTCCAGATGAGCAGGAATTTCGAGTGATTCGCGTAAGCGCTCCTTTTTTATCGACCCAATAATGCATCCTCCCAGTCCAGCTTCCACGGCTCCGAGTAAAATGCTTTGTGAAGCAATTCCCTGGTCGTTTTTTACTTCTTTTTTAATGGTGCTATCTTCCAGAATAATGATATATGCCGATGGGCGCTCGCCTTCCTGAGGCCCGGGCCAGTCGGTGAGATAGCCTGCCCAGGCCAGACAGGGGAAAATTTTATTGTTGGTTTCGGCAGTGTTGGACAATTTGTATTTCAAAGGCTGCAGATTTCCGCCGGAAGGCGAAAGTCTGGCCAGATCGACCAGTTCGCGCAAAGTTTCCAAAGAAATTTCGTGGTCTTCATAAAAGCGCCTGTAACTCCGGTTTTTCAAAATCAAGTCTTTTAGCTTCATAACTTTTGGTTTAAAATTTAAAACTATCCTGCCTGGAAAATCAAAAAAAGCACGCCAAAAATGGTGGTTAAAATGGTAATCGGGATGCCGGCTTTTAAATATTCGGCAAAGGTAAGTTTAACGCCTCCTTTTTTGGCGCTTTCGGCGACAATCAAATTGGCCACCGAACCAAGCAGTGTCAAATTTCCGGCAAATGTTGTGGCCATAGCCATGGTCAGCCAGGCAAACTGCGGATTTGTAAATGTGTCAACCATCGGGCGAAGCACCAAAACTGCCGGAACATTTGAAATCAAATTGCTGAGGATTATCGAAATAATGCTCAGATCAACAATTTGGTTACCGGTATTTAAGGTCATAAATCCTTTTAAAATCTGGCTTACGCCGATGTAATCAAGGGTTTTTGTGACGATAAACAAGCCGATAAAAAATACGAGCAGCGACCAGTCGATTTCTCTGAAAACCCTTTCAGGTTTAATCCGCCGGGTTATGAGCAAGAGGGAGGCTGCTCCCAAAGCCGTAACCGGAATCGAAAATCCCAGTAAAAACGAACCCAGCATGACAATGGCTGCTGCAATACTTTTGTAGAGCAGGGGACGCAGAAGACGGATTTTCTCATCAGGCAATTTCTCAAAAGCAATTTTCTTAAACTCCTTTTTATAGATATAACTGATGACCAGCCAGATAATTACAATGCCAACAATCGAAACGGGTGCAAGGGCTAGTGCAAAATCCGTAAAAGGAATTTCTGAAGCTGTCCCGATCAGGATATTCTGCGGGTTCCCGATGATTGTTGCGGCAGAACCAACATTTGCTGCTGTGGCAAGCGCCATGAGGTAAGGAATGGGATTTCGTTTTAAAACAGTGGTGATGTTGAGGACGATGGGTGTGAAAACCAGAACAATAGTGTCGTTGAGAAAAAGTGCCGACAAAAGCCCGGAGACAAAGATTATAAGTGCCAGCAGGCGTTGTGGCGTTTTTGCAAGTTTCAGGATTTGAGAGGTGATCAGATTAAAGAAGCCGGAAAGCATGAAATTGATGTTGATGACCATGATCGAAAACAGCAGGATGATGGTGTCGAAATCGATGGCTTGAATGGCGTTTTCGAGCGAAATTGCGCCAATCACAATCAGCGAAGTTGCACCAACCAGGGCGATTGTGGTCCGGTTCATCCTGAGCACAGGATAGCTGCCTAAAGCCACTCCCAGTATGGTGAGCAGGATAATGATCAACGAAATCCACTCAAAAGAATCCATTTGGGAGGTTTTAAAACCGGTTTAATTCTTAACTTTAATGGCCACTAACTTTATTACAGTTTCAAGGTCGTAAGCAGTTTTCACAACCACCTGTAAACCTCTGCCTTCCATATATTTCTTGGCTTCCGATAATTCGGTTTTAATATTTTCGGGCAGGTCACTTTTCTCAACTTCACTTACCGCTTTATCGCCAAAAACAAAACCAACCAAAAAAGTGGTTTGTCCGGGTTTCATAAAAAACAGGTTTCTTTTGCCAAACAAAACCTTCATTGTCCACCCGTATTTTGCGCTGTAGAATTTCCATTCTTCTCTTACGGGACCTACATTTTCGATTAAAAATGTTTTCAGCTTTATCCACAGCAAGGCTTTGTCAGCGAGCAGTTCAATAACTTTTCTTTCGTCTGGTTCCGTTGTTTTGTCGAATAAAAAATCAGTTTTCATATCCCCTGGCTTACTAAATTTATTTTCTTTGGTAAAAGTAGAAGTAAAAGTTGAAATAGATTTCATCGAAAGTTTGAATAATTGAAAAACCTGATTATTCGCTAAAACCATAAATTTGTACTTTAAATGTGTACACTTAACTTTTTTAATCCCCCAATAATAGTCCGTAATGTAAAATTATATTTGTGGTGGCAATTTGTTTTTTTTTACTTTTATACTTTCAATCAAAAAAGCAGAATTATGAAAAAACAAATTTTAAAAGTGTTGCAAAACAATGTTTTAACGATTTTGCTAGTTATTTCGGCAAATTCTATTTTTGGACAATTGGTAGTTAATTTTTCATTTACTAATGATAATGAATGTTCTGGTGTTGAAGTCAGTTTTATCTCTCAGGTGTCGGGTGGTAGTGGTAATCCTCAAAAATGGGTTTACGCATGGGAAATCGACACCCAATTCATTACAAATGAAAAAAACTTTTCCTATTTTTTCGATGCCTTTGGATGCAATACTCAAATTTATACTGTAAAATTGACAGTTAATGATACTACTGCAACAAATCCGTTGAGCGGAACAATAACTCATAACGTAACCGTAAAAGAACGCCCAAATCCGCAAATTGCTGATATATTGAACAATCCGGAATTTAACAATTGTTTTAGTACACCTCCACCTACCCCAAGCAATCCAAATTTTACAATAGAAATAAAAGATTTTACCAACGATATCGGTTGTATAATACCTCCTGGTATCGAAATTGACTGGGAGGGAAATGGTTCTTTTGATGAGTCGCATTTACCAGGATTTCTATCGATTAACCATACATATACTGAGTTAGGGTTTTTCAATTTGACTGTAAGGGCTACAGGACAAAATGGCTGTATTGGAACAACCATATTTCCAGTGAGAAATGAAACTGACCCTGGGGGAAGCATTTCAGTTGTAAGTCCAAATTATTCTGACTGTGCTGATCTTGAGTATAAATTTAAAATTGAAGCTGCAAGAAATAATTCTGATTCCACATCCTATGAATTTGATTTTGGTGATGGAACACCATTAGAAATATGGAAACATTGGGAACTTTGTAATCAGGATACAATTGTCACACATATCTATACATCTTCATCATGTCAAGAAGGAAACCATAAATTCAAGGTTGTTGTGACAATAATAAACTCATGCGGACAAAGAGGGCCAACAAATGAGACAAGTGTAATCTGGACTGCTCCTGAAGCAAAAGTAGATACTAGTTTTTTACATGGATGTGCAGTGATTTCTTGCATTAATTTTATTAATGAATCATCGCCAGGTTTTGGTCAAAATTGCTCATCAGCAGATTATTATCGTTGGAATTTTGGAAATGGTAATATTTCAACAGCGGAAAATCCACTTTGTGAGTATTATCCATTACCGGGCATTTATAATGGTTATTTAATTGATTCGAATTACTGCGGAAAAGACACTTTCAATTTTCAGGTAAAAATTGATCCGCAACCTATTGCTTCTGCAACCTGTAATGTATCAGAAGGTTGTGTCCCTTTTAATGTAAGCTTTACAAACACTTCACAAGGTAATCCAACAGATTATTTATGGACAATTTCACCAGATAATGGTAATGGTAATGATTACACTTTCATAAATGGGACCAATCAAAATTCAGAAAATCCAGAAATACGTTTTACTACAAAAGGTATTTATTTAGTTACATTGAAAGCATCAAATTATTGTAATAGTAATTCCATTAATCCACCAATTACGATAACTGCTAAAGATATTCCGGATATTACACTTAATAATCTGCCCAATCCTCCGAATTGTGCGCCTTTCACTTATTTAGCTCCTTCAGCAACTTTTAATCAGTCTTTTGGAACAATTGATACTTATCTTTGGACATTTGACGGAGGTGACCCTTCTACTTCAAATTCACAAAGTCCAGATGACATTGATTACTCAGATCCTGGTACTTTTAATATTGTAATTGTAGCTCATAACGAATGTGGTCCGTTTACAAAAACTTATCAGATTGTTTTAATTGATCAACCGGTAATTACATTCTTTCCCAATGATACATCACTTTGCAAATCAGATATTCCGGTTCCGTTTGTTGCGGAAGTCGATGGCACAGCATGTTCCGGATGGAGCAGCACTTCTGGTTTAATCACACCCGACGGATTATTTACACCTTCCACACCTGGTATTTATACGATTAATTTTAATTATGGAACGACACCCACTTGTTCAGTCAGCGATAGTTTCATCATCGAAGTAATTGATGCTCCAATTGTCAATGCAGGTAATGATATTTCAGTGTGCATTGGAGATACAAATGCAATATTACTAGATGAAACTAATCCAGCAAATGGCAGTTGGACGGGGCATTCAAATTTAGTACCCTCAACACCATACTGGTATTTTAATCCTGTTGGCCTCCCGGTGGGAGAAATTACCTTGACCTACTCCTTCCAAGAACCAACAACTGATTGTATTGGGTACGATTACAAAAAAATCTTAATCGAACCAAAACCAGATCCTGATTTTTCATCTTCACCAGTACCGCCTTATTGCGTTGGTGATTCAATTTTATTTTCACCGCCGCCTAATCCACCCGGAACTTCATATCGATGGTATTTCAATAGTGATCCCCCAATTCTGAGTATCGGTAGCATAAAATATGCTTTCAGCAGTACTGGAATACATACCATAAAACTGAAAGCAGCTACACCGGCGGACTGCATTGATTCGATATTAAAACAAATAACGGTTTTGCCACTTCCACCACAACCTAATTTTATTGCTTTACCTGATTCAGGTTGTGCTCCATTAACTGTTCAAATAATTGTGGATTCTGCTTTTTTGAGTTTCGATGGTAATTCAACATGGTTTTTAGATGGTGATTATCATTCATCTTTTTTTTTTCCTCCTCCATTTCCATTCCCATCTGGTAATAATACAGAATATCATACAATTAAATGGGAATTAAGCAACGATTGTGGTACAAAAACTGCCAGTAAAACTGTAACTGTAAAGCCTTTACCAAAATCAATGTTTTCAATTGATTATAATTCACTTTGTTCACCAGCGACAATAAGTTTTATTAATTCATCAGTTGGGGAACCACAAAGCTATTACTGGGATATGGATATTAACGGCACATTTAATGGTAAAGACCCCCCTCCTCAGATTTATACAACCGGAAATGTCCCAACAACGTACCAGATATGCCTAACAACAATAAATGATTGCGGAAATGATAGTTATTGCAAAACCTTCACTGTATTACCACTTCCTCCACAACCTTTTTTTACTGTCCCCCAGCCAGATTGGGTATGTGCATTAGATACTGTTTACATCATCGTGAATCCTAATTTTCTTACTTTCAGTGGTATTTCAACCTGGTATTTAGATGGTACTCCTTTTTCAAGTTTAATAATTCCTTCACCCAATTTTTTAATATTTCCTACGGGTAATCAAATAAAAGATCATATAATAACATGGGAATTGAGCAACGACTGTGACACCCTGATTTTCAACAAGACCATTGTGGTAAAACCATTACCTAAATCAATGTTTGCTATGAATCATCAACTTCTTTGCTCTCCGGATACAATAACTTTTATTAATTCATCCGTTGGGGATAATTATACATGGAATTTTAGTTATCAATCCCCTTACACTGGGGAACTTCCACCTCCTCAGATTCTTACAACTGGGAATACTCCAACAACATACACTATTTGTTTAACTGCTCAGAATGATTGTGGGGTAGATAGTTATTGCGATTCAATTACTATCTTGCCAAATACTATTCAGGCAGGGTTTGATTGTCCGGCTCAAGTTTGTGTAGGTGATACAGTGACGTTTACAAGTATTGCTTATGATTCAAGTGCAATCTATCCAAAAATGAGTAAGTACTGGAATTTTGGAGATAATACAAGTCCAATTTTAACTTATGTAGATACGGTAGCCCATATATTCCAAAATGACAGTATATCTTTTACAGTAACACTAACGTTGGATAATACTTGTAGCGAAAAATCAATCAGCAAACAAATTTCTGTGTTTCCAAAACCAGCTTTATGCTTTACTTTTCAAGATTCGGTGTGTGCCGGAGATACGGTTAAATTTAATAATTGCTCTCCCGTTTCAGTAGCAAATATTATGTGGGATTTTAGTGATCCTCCAACATCGCAGGATGTGAATCCAATTCATTACTTCAGCAGTTCGGGTAACTACATGGTAACACTTAATGGTGAGACTGAAAATTGGTGCAAAGGTGAGTTAAAGCAACTAATCACCATTCTTCCTAGTCCAAATCCTTTCATTTTGCCAGTTGATACTTTTGCATGTTCACCACTTACAATTTCATTTAAAGGTGATGCAGGAAGTTATCATTCATGGGATTATGGAGAAGGATGGACAAATACAACCACATATACTTTCGTTAATAATGGTGATTCACCAATAATTTTTCCAGTTACCCTTAAATCGTGGAATCCTTCTTCATTGTGTAAGGATTCTATCACTACACAAGTTACAGTACATCCCTCGCCAATTAGTTTAATTTCCTATGAAAATTTAGGGGGTTATCCCCAGAAGGTAAAGTTAATTAATCAATCTTCCAAATTTACAGACTGTACATGGTTCTTACCAAATGGCACAGTAACAAGCTGCGATGACCAGGAGGTAACTTTTAGCGATAATGGCACCAGCATAATTAAACTGGTAACAGAAAATGCTTCTAAATGTACCGATACGGCTGTAATATCATTGGAAACAGTACTAACGGGTCTTTATTTTCCAAATGCTTTTATGCCAGAAAGCACTAATGATTCGGTAAAAGTATTTAAGGCAGTAGGCATTGGTTTACAATCGTACAATCTGGCTGTGTTTGATACCTGGGGTAATATGATTTGGCAATCCGATTCGATTAATAACACAAGACCAGCCGAAGGATGGGATGGCAACGATAAAAAGGGAATTCCGTTTCCTCAAGATGTGTACATCTGGCATGCACAAGCGGTTTTTATTGATGGTAGGATTTGGCAGGGGCAAAATGGCAAAACATCAGGTAATGTGACCCTCATAAGATAGTTTGGTTCAAATATTATTTTTAATGATCATAAAAACAACATCATGTATGGTTTTGAAATTAGGTAATAATAGCGTTTTGCCTTTTATTCAACTATTCGTGTTGCTGATAATGTTCAACGCTCCATGTTATTCTCAGGATCAAAGTTTTAGCCAGTTTTCGGTTAATAACCTTTATTTTAACCCGGCTTATGTTGGAAGCAATGAAGAAGTTGATATTCTTGTTCATTACCGACGATATCTTACAAGAATACCATCGAAGTTCGAAAGTATGTATGCTTCCATAGATTACCCCTTTAATAAAGGAAAAACATTTGGACTGGGTGGCATGGGCTTAATTGTATTTCAGGATACTGAAGGTGATGGGTATCTAAAAAAAAGTTCGATTGGCATTCCCTTTTCTGTGCAGGTTAGCGACGATTATAATCTCCTGCAATTTGGGATAATGCCTTCCATTGCACTCACATCAATCAATTGGGATAATTTTATTTTTGGAAATCAAATAAATCCTTACAGTGGATATGATCCATCAATTGCACCGCCTCCAACAATTGATTCTGCCGTGAACTTACCCGCTTTTCCCGATTTTTCTTTTGGCACTTTTTACAAACACACTGATAACCCTGATAATCCTTCCCTTGTTTCCAAAGTATTGGAAGCTGGCATTGCTTTCCATCATTGGCCATTACAAATTAACCAATCTTTTACAAATGGGTATGCTCCATTGCCACTTAAAATCGTTGGAATTGTGAAATATACTTTTCCAGTAGATAATTTCAGAAATAAAAGTATTTTAATACAACCTTCGGTCATTCTTGAAATCCAGGGGCCTATGAATACTGCAATGATTAGTACAAAAATTTTTAATGAATCATTACTGTTTGGCTTTGGATTTAGAAAAGAGCAAAGTGAAACAATAACATTTAACAATTTTACCTTTGAATGTGGATATTCTTTGGTTTCTCCAAACGATGAAATGAAAAGGTCGTGGATAATTTTATGTATTGATGTGCCGGTAAAATCACAATATGCTATCGTAAATACTTCTTATGAAATCAGTTTAAACTTTAAATTGCCAGACAACGTATTCAAGAGAAGTGGTGATTGTGGTTTGAACTTTGGTAGGTAATAAATTGGCAAAAACTTCACTCCAATTATGCCATTGGAAATTACTGTTTTTGGAAGTTTTCTGGAGAGTTTGAAACCAACTTATCTTATTGCTTTCAATTAAACTTCGATTTCGGCAATTATTTAAAAACTAGCATCAATATGAATAAAGATTTTATTCTGCGGATGTTCAAAAATAATTTATCTTTTTCGCAAAGAGAATTATCTAATTTTGCAGCCAAATTTGATAATACATTTCAACTATGGGACGTGCATTTGAATTCAGGAAAGCCCGCAAAATGAAGCGGTGGGGAACTATGGCCAAGACTTTTACCAAAATTGGCAAGGAAATTTCGATGGCTGTAAAATCCAGCGGCCCCGACCCAGCCAATAATCCCCGCCTCAGGGTTTTAATACAAAATGCAAAGGCAGCAAACATGCCCAAGGATAATGTGGATAGGGCCATCAAAAAGGCAAGTTCAAAAGACCAGGCCGATTATAAAGAGGTGGTTTACGATGGTTACGGTCCTCACGGAATTGCAGTTGTTGTCGAAACGGCCACCGATAATCCAACACGCACGGTTGCAAATATCCGCAGTTATTTTAACCACAATGGTGGAACCCTGGGAAATATCGGAAGCCTGAGTTTTATGTTTGAGCGTAAATGTGTTTTCAAAGTTAAAAGCAAAAAGGAAGTTGATGTTGAAGAACTTGAACTGGAATTGATAGATTTTGGCGTTCAGGAGGTTTTCATGGAAGATGATACCATCATGGTTTACGCTGATTTTGAAAGTTTTGGCCCGGTTCAAAAATATATGGAAGAAAATGACTTTGAGATTATCAGCGCCGACTTCGAAAGGATTCCAGCCCAAACCAAAGAATTAACCGAAGATCAGGTTGCCGAAGTCGAAAAATTGCTCGGCAAAATTGAAGAAGATGACGACGTGACCAACGTTTTTCATAATATGAAATAGTAATTCTGTCCATCAATCTTGAGGGTTAACCGATAGTCGTTCTTATCCCAACCATAAAATGGTTTTCTTATCTTTTCTTTTAATCAGGCATTTGCAGATTGCCGGCTTAGGTAGTTATGCTTTCGTTATGAAATTATAAATCATTGCAAAAATCACAATTACGGCAATGATCACAAGAACAGCTTTCATGCGGATTTTCCTGCTTTCTTCAAAATTCAGCAAATTCCCGCGGTTTAGATAAAATCGCTGCGGGCTTGCCTCTACGATAACCTCTTTTCTTAAAAGCCTTCTAAAAATTAAGCCATGACGAAGGTTAAGTTCTTCGAGGGTTCTGGCGTTTCCGGGTGAAGTTGCATCAACGTTCTCAAACCTGCGGACAATCCTGCGGGTTTTTGCAATAATCATAGGTGCGGGCGAAATTACTGGCATAGGATTTTGTGTTTTATGTCTTAAATTCCAAAATTTACATCAACAGTTTGCTGATTTATTTTGGAACACCGCCAGATTTGACATGCTCCATCAGGTAATTGGTAAGCAAGGTGTAAACATGGCGGGTGGTATTTTTGCCTTCGTAAATGCCGTGTGAACGGTTTGGATAGGGCATTACCTGGAATTGTTTGTTGTGAAGAATCAGTTCGTTAACGAGGGCCTCGGTATTCTGATAATGAACATTGTCGTCGCCGGTGCCGTGAACAATCAACAAATCGCCCTGAAGATTTTTGGCATACGTGATAGGAGAGCCTTCGATAAAATCTTCGGGATTCTCCAATTTTAGCCCCATGTAGCGCTCCTGGTAAATATTGTCGTAATAAAACTGGTTGCTCACCGGTGCAACCGACATTCCTGCAGAGTAAATTTCGGGATAACGGAACATCAGGTTTAGTGTCATGGTGCCGCCGCCGCTCCAGCCCCACACGGCCAGTCGCGTCGAATCGACAAACGGCCATTTCATAATTTCATGCGCTGCCATGGCCTGGTCGTACGAATTTAACAACCCGATTTTCCGGTAAATGCATTTCCGCCATTCGCGGCCTTTGGGTGCCGGAGTTCCACGGTTATCGATGCTGATGATGATGTAGCCCTGCTGTGCCAGCATTTGGTACCACAGGTTGTTGCGCCCCCACGTATCCAAAACCGTCTGATTCCAAGGCTCGCCATAAACATAAAACAAAACAGGGTATTTAAGCGAAGGGTCAAAATCAGGAGGCTTAATCATAAAACCCTGCATCGTCACCTGATCAGACGTGGTGACATCGAAAAAAGATGTTTCACCTAATTTTAGTCCGGCGATTTTCTTTTTCAGATTTTGATTATCCACCAAACTGCGCAGCGATTTGTGCTTTGGCAGGTTGACCAGTTCGGTTGCCCGTGGCGTGTCGAAGTCGGACCAGGTATGAAAAGCAAAGTTGCCACCGGGAGCTACCTGATAAGTGTGCGTTCCTTTACTTGCAGCCGGAGTGAGTAATTCGGGTTCTCCGCCCTGCAGGCTTATCCTGTAAAGGTAGCGCTGCGTTGGATTATCCGGAGAAGCAATAAAATAGATAAAACCGTTTTTGGTGTCGATTTCTTCGATGCTCAACACATCATAATTTCCGGGGGTTATCAGTTTTTCGCTGTCGCCTGTTTTTGTTATCAGATAAATGTGGCGCCAGCCGTCTTTTTCGCTGATCCAGGTAAAAGATTTCCCGTCTTCCAGCCAAACCCAGTCTTCGACAAGGTCGAGCCAGGCTTCATCGTGATCGGTAAAAATGTTGATAGGCAAGCCGGTTTCGGTTTTACACAGCCATATTTTATTGGTGTTTTGCTTTCGGTTGAGTTGCTGAACCAAAATATCTTTCGAGTCTTTCGACCAGATCATGCGGGGGAGATAGTTTTGCTTGGGGTCACCCGGAATCCGCATCCAGACGGTTTCGCCACCTTTTGCTGAGACGACACCAATTTTAGCGCCCGAAGGATCAACACCCACTTTTGGATATTCAACCGGGATGGTAAAAGAATACAACGAATCGGTATTATTGATCATCAAAAAATCAGGTATGTCGGTGGCATCAACCTGCCAGTAGGCAAGATGTTTGCCATCAGGACTCCAATTAAAACCATCGCGGCAGAAAAATTCTTCTTCATAAGCCCAGTCAAAAGTCCCGTTAATGAGGTTTTCGGTGCCATCGAAAGTGATCTGGCTGATTTTGCCGCTTATTAATTCTTCGACATAAAGGTTGTGTTTGCACACATAAGCCACCATGCTGTCGTCGGGCGAAAACTTGGCAAACATCAGCGATGAGGTGGGCAGTCCTTGCCCGAGTTGCCGGAGGTTATTGGTTTTTACATCCAGAACCCAATAATCGCCTTTCGTGTTTTGCCGCCAAACACGGCTGGTATTTGTAAAAATCAACAACACTTCTTTATTTGCCGACCATTCGTAATTGTCGAAATTCAGCGGCGAAGTTTCCCCGGAGGGAATCAGGCTGGCAGCCGGGATTAGCACGTTTCTTTTCCCCGAAAGGGTTTCATATTTTACAATGTCCACTGCATCTTTGGTTTCCTGTGATGGCTCTACGGTGGTGTAGGACTGCCCATCGTCCATCCAGCGAGCTTCTCCAAAAAAATCGCCTCTGAATTCCCTTGAAGCAAAAAGCCGGTCGATGGTTAAAAGTGAGGTATCAGGCGGTGTTTGAGTGTAACCTGAACTTAGAAAGGCAATAAAAAACAGAAGAACCAACGATTTTTGAAGAAACTTTTGTGTTGACATTTTTGCTCAATTTTATGATAATGACTTTGTGTATTTTTTGGCGTAAAAGTAAGTTATTTGGGATTTGATCATTCATTTTCAAATGAACGAAAGTTACGTTACATGATCTTTTCCATACAATAACAACCGAAATCGATACACATACTTATTTACTCTTGTTTGCCATGCTGTGTAAATATTACCATTGTAAGCTTTTAGTCACCAGAAATAAATATGTTTAAAAATTAATTTATGAAATACTTCCAGTTAAAAATTGTTCCTTTAATTGTTCTTATGATCGTTTTTACAATATCCGGTTGTAAAAAAGACATTCAAAATAACACGATACCCGGCCAGGTTGATAATATGAATGAGCTGAATGTTCCTGCAGGATTTGGTTTCAATACATCCCGCCAGGTTAATTTTTCAATTCAGGCCAGGAGCACCGACAACCAATTGCTTAAAAATGTACCCATTAAGGTGTTTACTGATTTTGAGGAGAATGGCGGAAAATTATTATTTTCAGGAATTACCGGTCAGGATGGGATTTTTGAAAGCAGCCATCCTTTGTCAAATCACTTAACACAGGTAATCGTATCAACCACTTATCTTGGGCTTCCTGATTATGTTGTTGGAATGGTCGTCAATGGAAAAGTGGATGCTGTTTTGGGTGGTCCTGTTGAACCTGCCTTCAAATCAGGTTCATCGCCATTTAAATCGCTGGATGTTTTGCTTCAGCCTATGGGAACTTACAACTTGCTTGGTGTTCCGGATTACCTCGTTGTTCCCAACGATAACATTGAGCCTGGTTTATTGGCTATGATTAATGCCAGTATTCCGGAATTCCAGAATGTTCCCAATGTTCATCCTGATTGGGTTGATCCAGGAACCAACTATGATGTAGAGCTTACCGAAGAAAGTCAGGTATGGATTACCTTTGTTGATGAAGGTGCATGTTGGACAAATGTTCTCGCATTTTACACTTATGACATTAATAACCCTCCAGCCAGCAAAACTGATATTCAAACCATCAATGTGATTCTGCCAAATGCTTCAGAATCGGGTGGCTCATGCGGAGTTGGTGGTTTAGTTGCAGGTAATAAGGTTTATTTGGGTCAATTCCCTGCAAATACTGGTATTGGAATTGTCATGTTGGTAAATGGCTGGAGCGCGTCTGCACATACGGTTAGCCTGGGTACAGCCCAGCTTTATTCGAATCCCGATTTTAATCCACAGGCTGGAGGCGTTAATGCTGCTCAACGTCAGCAATTTGTAATGCTTTACGACACCGAAAGAAACTTACTTTTAACAGGTATCGAAGACCAGGTACGCCCAAATGGTGATAAAGATTTTAACGACCTGGTTTTTTATATTACAGCAGTAGCTGTAACAGCCATCGATTCGAGTGGTTATCACGGTCCGACTCCGATTCTTGATGATGATGAAGACGGTATTCCAAATGATGTAGATGAATATCCAACCGACCCTGAGCGGGCATTTAATGTTTATTATCCTTCACAGAATACTTTTGGAACACTGGCTTTTGAAGATTTATGGCCATCAAAAGGCGATTACGATTTTAACGATATGGTGGTGGACTATAACATTACCCATGTTACCAATGCCACAAACCAGGTAGTTGATGCTTTTGGTACGCTGAAATTAAGGGCAATGGGAGCAGGATTTCATAATGGTTTTGGAATCGAACTGACAGCAACCCCTGATGATATTGCCCAAATAGAATATACTTACCAGGACGAAACAACCCAGGTAAAATCTTTGGAAGCCAACCAGGCTAAGGCTGTTTTTATTTTGTGGCAGGATGGTTTCAGTTTGTTACCAGGTACCGGCGGTGTTACTGGAGTTAATACTACACCATCGGTAGCAACCGTTGCTCCTTACGAACTTAAGTTTTCGATTACCACAACGGCCCCGGTTGATCTGATCGATTTTGGCGTTCCGCCATATAATGCTTTCATTTATGTAAATCAGGAGCGCGGCAAAGAAGTTCATTTGTTGGATTTTCCACCCACAAATTTAGTGACATCATCTTACTTCGGAACTTTTAACGATGCAAGTGTTCCGGCTTCATCAGCTTATTATAAGACATCCACAGGACTTCCCTGGGCTGTTCATATCATCGAATCGCTTGAGTATCCGATCGAAAAAGCTCCGATTATCAGCGCATACACGCATTTTGCAGAATGGGCCGAGTCGGGCGGAGTTGATTTTCCTGACTGGTTTATGGATAAACCGGGTTTTCGGGTTGTCGAAAATATTTATCCGTGATCGGTTTTGTGTTAAAATTTAGATGAAGAACCTGGCCAAAATGGCCGGGTTTTTTTTTGAGTATCCGGATTTACCGGCGAAATCTACTGATCTGCATCGAAAATTGCCCCTTTCGTTGAAAGTTTTTTGTTGAGGATGATTCCTGAAATACTTTTGCTGAAATCGAGAAAATGAAAAAAATAGTATCCGATGCAAAATCCAAAACAAGTGATCAAAAAAGAACCGCTGAAAATGATGCTGCTGGTTTTGATGCTTCCGACGATTGGGCAGGTATTTTCACAATCAAATTACACTTACCCGATTGTTGACACAAAACAAGTAATTTGTTACGATACGTTGCAAGCCATTTCTGCCCCGGTAACCGGTGAGCCATTCTTTGGCCAGAATGCGCAGTATGCAGGTTACCAGCCGCAATGCCAGGATAATGATAATGGCACGGTTACCGATCTCTTAACTGGTCTGATGTGGCAACAAAACCTTTTGGACGAAATACTGACCTTTCCTGAAGCTGTGGCTGATGCGGCTACATTTAATCTGGCCGGTTCCACCGACTGGCGTTTGCCTACTATCAATGAAATTCGGCAGTCAGTTTTACCCGAAGTTTTAATAAAAACTGAATCATCAGTAAAACGCCATAAAATCATTATAAGACAAATTATTTCCATGCCTTTTTTGACGGCAGATTTAAGTTGATGTTTATTAACTATTTTTGAAATCATTAACACAAATACGAAAATGAAGAAAATACTATTGAGTTTGATAATAATGTTTGCGCTGATATCCAACAGTTTCAGCCAGGGTTTTTACGATATCAGCACCATCAACACCATCGAAATACAGTTTACGCAAAGTAATTGGGATTATCTGCTCGATCAGTTGGTAGCCAATGGACTCGAAGAGCGGTTGATGGGTTCGGTAACCATCAACGGCGTTTTATACGATTCGGTGGGTGTGCGTTACAAGGGAAACAGCTCGTACAGCCCAAACCGGGTTAAAAATCCTTTAAACATAAAGCTGGATTACATCATCAGCGATCAGGAAATTGAAGGTTATGGTACGATAAAGCTTTCGAATGTTTTTAAGGATCCCAGTTTTGTAAGAGAAATCCTGGGTTACGAAATTGCCCGTAAATATTTCCCGGCAAGCCAGGCAAATTACGCAAATGTTTACATCAACGGAACGCTCATCGGGCTTTATACCAGCGTTCAGGATGTGGACAAATTATTTATGCGCACCCATTTTGGTGGCGATGAATACGTAAGGGCCAAGGGCGAACTTGGTGAAAACCTTCCACCCGGCCAGATGGGCGGGGTTTGGGAATATTTCGGCAGCGATTCGACGGATTATTCTGATTTGTATGTCATGGAATCGGATTTTGGCTGGAGAGAGTTGGTCAACTTTCTTGATACCATCAACAACCACAATGCTTACGCTGATCAGGTGCTGAACATCGACCGGCATTTATGGTTCCTGGCTTTTTCCAATCTGCTGGTCAATCTTGACGGCCCCATCAACAATCCACAGAATTTTTATCTTTTTAAAGATAATGCTGCAAGATTTAACCCCATTCCCTGGGATTTGAACGAATGTTTCGGGGTTTTTACGATGCTGCAAAATGGCGGGATTCAAAGCATAACCCAGCTTCAGCACCTCGATCCTTTTGTAAATCTCACCAGCAGCGAATATCCCATCATCAACAAAATTCTTAGCAATGCCACCTACCGGAAGATGTATGTGTCACATTTCAAAACCTTATTGGCTGAAGTTATTGCAAATGGCTGGTACGAAACAAGAGCGCTGGAGCTTCAGGATATTATTGATGCCGCCGTGCAGGCCGACCCCAATAAATTTTATACCTACACCAATTTTATCAATAATATTAATACCAGCGTCGGCGGTGGCCCAAATGCGATTGTTGGGATAACGCAACTGATGGAAGAAAGGGTTAATTATCTGACCGGTCTATCCGAATTTCAGGCACAGGCACCGGAAATTTTGAATATTGCTGTTTCGCCTGAAACCGTAACACCGGGTACCGAAATCTGGTTTACCGTCGGCGTGAGCAACGCATCGCAGGTTTTTCTGGATTATCGGGCTGGCAATACTTCCGTTTTCACAAAAACCCCAATGTTCGACGATGGCACCCACAACGATGGTGCTGCTGGTGATGGCGTTTATGGAGTTTCGCTGGTGGCCGGAAATGCTGATCTAAAATATTACGTTTATGCCGAAAATGCTACTGCAGCCACTTTTTCGCCAGCACATGCCGAAAATGAGTTTTACACCCTAAGTGTTGTAACTGATGGCATTGCTATAAACGAGTTCATGGCCGACAACGAAACCACGGTGACCGATCAGGATGGGGAATATGAGGATTGGATTGAGTTTTACAATAACAGCCAGGAAGCTATAAATCTTGGAGGTTACTTTTTAACGGATGATGCCGCCGAACCTGACCAGTGGACATTTCCTGATACCACCATCGCTGCGGGTGGCTTCCTGGTTGTCTGGGCTGATGAAGACGAAGAACAGGAAGGTTTGCATGCCAGTTTTAAAATCTCCAAATCCGGCGAAAGCATTATCTTATCTAACCCCCAACTCGACGTTGTGGATGAAATAACTTTTGAGCTGCAGCAAACCGATATTACTTTTGGAAGATTTCCGAACGGAACCGGCAGTTATATTTTTATGACGCCGACTTGTGGTGCCATAAACGCCTCCGGAATAACTTACCTTCAGGATGAAGTACTTGTGGATCAACCTGCGTTGGAAGCTTTTCCAAACCCATTTAACGGAGATCTTACGCTGGTGTTTACACTCAATAATCGGGCAAATGTCTGCTTAGCGATGATGAACTTTTTGGGGCAATCGAAAAGTATCATGGATAGCCAGGAATTTGATCAGGGAACTCACCGGATAAAAATCGAAACCACCGGGCTTTCGAAGGGTTTGTGGGTGTGCCGGTTAATGACCGAGGGAAGCCAAAACAGTCAAATGATGGTGAAAGTAGTTAAATATTAAATCAGCGATAACGAAAATGAAAACCAGGGCCGGTGCTTTGAAATATGCCGAATCACTCATCCTGATTACCATTTGGGTGGCAATTTTGATGGTGCCGTTTCTGATTTTTCAGCGCGACGACAAGGTTGTTTGGGAAAGTGTTTTCATTGCCTGGATGGGTGTTTTGCCATTTTTCTTAGTATTTCTGATCAACCATTTTTTATTGATCCCGTTCCTGCTTTTTAAAAACAACAAGCTGTTTTACTTGTTGTCGGTAATTATTTTGTTGATGATGTTTTCATTTTCGACATTTTATCTCGAGCGAAACAGGATGGAAACCAATTCACTTCCGTATCCCGGGATTTATCCGCCACCACAAGCAGTGCAGCCCAACCACAATCCTCGGCCGGGGCCACCTGACCGACAACAGCAAAGAGGCAGTCCTATCCCGTTCCCACCACTCGTAAATACGATAATCCTTTCGGTGTTGGTTATTGGGTTCGATACCGGTCTGCGACTGATCGTCCGCTGGACGAAGCTGGAACAGGAAAAAACCATCCTCCAGAAGGAGAATATTCAAAACCAGCTTGCTTTCCTCCGTAACCAGGTAAGTCCGCATTTTTTTATGAATACGCTCAACAATATCCACGCGCTCATCGACATTAATGCCGAAGAAGCCAAAACGGCCATCATCAAATTATCCAAACTCATGCGGCATTTGTTGTATGATGCTGACACTGATTTTACACCCCTCAAAAAGGAGGTCGAATTTATCAAAAGCTATATCAATCTGATGATGCTGCGGTTTCCTGAAAAGGTAAAAATTACCCTCGATATTGCTGACGATCTGCCCGACAGGCAAATTCCGCCGCTGCTTTATACTTCATTAATCGAAAACGCTTTTAAACACGGGATAAGCTACAACAGCAACTCATTTATTCATATCCGGTTGTCATTTTCCGGCAACAGGCTGCTGTTCGAAATCCGGAACAGTAACCCACATTTCAGCGGAAAGCATGCCAGCGAAAGCATCGGACTTGAAAATACCCGAAAACGGCTCGAACTGATTTATCACGACAAGTACGATTTTGAAATCAACCAGAATGAAGAAATTTTTGCAGTAAAATTGATCATCCCATTATGATTAAATGTATAGCAATCGACGATGAACCGCTGGCATTGAAGCAAATGGCCGGATATATTCATAAAACGCCTTTCCTGGAACTCTTGGGGCAGTTTGAAAGCGCAATACAGGCAATACCTTTTGTGCAGGAAAACCAGGTTGACCTGATGTTTTTAGATATCAGTATGCCCGACCTTAGCGGGATGGATTTTGTGAAGTCGCTGGAGCATCCTCCAAAAGTTGTGTTTACAACGGCCTATAGTGATTTTGCTGTGGAAGGTTTTAGGGTTGATGCCGTCGATTATTTGGTAAAACCGATCGGTTATTCCGACTTCCTCAAAGCTGCAAATAAGGCCAAATCGTGGTTTGAAACCCGCCAGATGGTCCATCTTCAGGTAAAATACGACGACCAGTTTTTATTTATTAAATCAGAATATCGGATTGTTCGCATCAATTTTAACGACATCCGATATATCGAAGCGATGAGTGAATATGTTAAAATTCACCTGATCAGCGCCAGCCCCGTGATGTCACTGCTGAGCATGAAATCGTTGGAAGAGCAGTTGCCGACTGAAAAGTTCATGCGCGTTCACCGTTCGTTCATCGTAAATCTTACCAAAATTTCAATCATCGAGCGCAGCAGGATTGTGTTTGGAGATGACGTTTACATCCCGGTAAGTGACCAGTACAAAAGCAAATTCCAGAATTGGGTGGATAAAAAATTCATCATTTAAAAATCCGCGTCTCCTTCACCTTTTTTTATCTCACCACAAACTTGTTACATAACAGCAGTGCCGTGCGGTTTTGTGAAATGCATCTGGGCAAAGTGATTTCCGTGCTTGAAGTAATGGTATTTGGAAAAACGCTATTTTTAACCCTTGATATAATCGAAACTGCTATGATTTTTAAAATTCTTTCAAACATCAGCGGACTTTCAAAATTGGCCGATCGTTACAAAACAGATCTCAATCCCGCTAATCTGAGCCTGACCGGGCAAACCATTCAGATTGGCATGGTAAAATACAGGAAATGTGTTTCCTTTCAAACTTCTGAGGCAGGATTATTTCTTCACATTAATGTGCCGTTATGGAAGTCACGAAAATTATTAATTCCATGGAAAGACCTTAACCATGCTGGTTTTACAAAAATTTATTGGGAATCTGCCGTGAGCTTTAATGTCGGAGAAACGTATCTCGCAACCATTGCAGTTCCGATGCAAATGTTTTATTTCATGAAGCCATTTTTGAAAGAATGATGGGTGGATTCTTTTGAATGTTGAAATTAAATAATTCTATTTTTCCATATTAAAAATGAAACCACAATAGGCACATAGTTCACAATAGAAATAATGTTTTCAATATATTTGTTGTGTTTCAAATTTTAAAAAAACCGGCAGATATTTAGCTATTGAGTTGTAAAAATACTGGCAGGCACTTTTTCTTCTGGTTCTGTGTGCCCTCCCGATAGCCCCGATAGCAAGCGGGGGATGTCTATTGAGGTTCAAAATATTTGCCTGGTTTATTTTAGTAAAGTAGAAGTAAGAAGGATTTTTTACTTATAATTGCGTTCGACAAAAAAAATGAAAAAAATGAAAAAATTTATCACACTCTTTGTAATTGCAGTTTTGCTAATAAGTTTGACCGGCATTGCACAAACAACAGTTTTCGAACAAAATCAGGCAAAAGCATTCTGGAATTTAAAAACCACAGTGTTTTCTCCAGGAGAGGAGAATCTTCAACAAAACTTACATTTCAAGAATGCCGGAGGTCTTCGACAGGATTTCGGAGATGCTCCTGCATGTGAATGGGCTAAAAAATTTGATGGTTCCGGGCAGGACGTTGCCAGGAAAGCGGTGACTGATGCTGATGGAAATACTTATTTAATCGGCGATTTTTCGGGTACCATGGAGTTTGCCGGAACAACAATGACGAGTGTGGGAATGCGGGATGTGTTTCTGGCAAAATTTGACAACTCAGGAAACCTGCTCTGGATAAAACAAGGAAACAGTGGAGCACAGAAATCATGTGTTATGTACGACATTCTTAAAACCGAAAATCAGGTTTTAATGACCGGCTATTTTGATGGAGAAGCCTTTAATTTCGATGGGTCGGTTGTAAATTTAGCCGGATTGTCGGATGCCTTTGTGCTGAAAGTTTCATTTGACGGACAAGTAGCGTTTTTAAAGAATTTCGGGAGCGGTGATGATCTGAATCGTGGCCTTGCTATTGCGCAGGACGCTGATCAGGGTATTTATCTTACCGGAACAACCAATGGAATCACAGGGTATTATCACCCGTCATTTTTAGGCAAAATTGATCAAAGTGGAAATGTATTATGGTGGCAGTTACACGAAATTGGATTTAGTGACCTGGCTGTATCGGGCAATCAGCTTTATGTTGCAGGAACAGCTTATTATGAGAGCTGGCTCGGTGATATTTTTTTGGACCCTGTCGGTTATAACGATGCTTTTGTTGCAAAAGCAAACCTTTTTGGGCAATATGAATGGGCTGTAATGGGTGAGCATCAGCAGGTTTACTGGGGTGATAGCTTTGAGCCTCAACTGGCAATCGGTGAAGGAGGAGATATATTCATGGCCGGATATTACAGGAACAATGTTGAATTTGGTTCGATATTGCTAAGTTCAGGTTTAAGAGATGCTTTCATAGTCAGACTCAACAGTTCGGGAGATGTAATCTGGGCAAACACCACAGCGGACACTTATAATTCCCTGTTTGGTTTCACACTGCTGCCAAACGATCAGCCCTGCATTTCAGGTGGAATGGGCGCAATGGCTACGTTCGACAATATTGTGCTGACAACAACCGGAGGTGCCGGTAATTATGTGGCTATTTACAACAGTTCCGGCAGTGCCCAGAGTGCTTTTACGGTAACTCACCAGACTTCGGGACTGGCTGTGCTGCCCGGAAGTAAAATTATCCAGACTGGTACTACAACCCTGGATGCTTTTATTGCCGGATATGATTATGCTGGTGCGCTTCTTAATATGAATATCAGTAATGGAAATTCAGGAACGGCTCAACTTACAGGATTGGAAGTTGATGCTGACGGTACCGTATTTTCATTAAACAATATCCTTGGTTATGCAGATTTTTTTGGTATCATTCTGAACACAGAAAAAGAAAGTATGGTTCTTGCCAGACAAACTCCAAATGGCGATATTTTATGGCGTGCGACAATGGAAGGGGGGATTTCATGGTCGGAATATACCGAAACCACGCTTCATCTTGATGAGGATGGTGGAAGACTATTACTGCATGGTAATTATAAAGATACTCTAAGAATAGATGACCTGGAATTTATTACTCCGGGAGGAGGTGGGTTTCTGGCTTGCTATCTAACAACAGGAGATTTTCAATGGGCAAAGGATATTCCCTGGCAGGTAAATATTCAGTCGGTGGATAACGACATTGCTGGCAATACTTACTTTATCCTGGGTTTTGCAGGAACCATCGATATCGAAGGAATGCCTTTTACTGCAAGAAATTCCGGGGATGCGCTGGTGCTGAAATACGATATAAGTGGTAATTTAATTTTTGCCAGACAATTAGAAACTGATGTGTTTTTCTATTCATTGGGAATAGCCACGATTGAATCAGGTGGATATTTTTTGACGGTGGAACCAGCAGGGGATACCATATTTTTTAACAATGGCAATAATAGCATGGTCTTTACGCCCAATGATGGCCGCAGTGTAGTGGCAAAATATGACGACGGAGGTAATTATCTCTGGGCAAAGTCATTCGGCTATAGTCCCACTAATTACGGGGGTTTTTATTCCTGGGCCACTGCTTCGGTTACAGATGATGATGGAAATTTGTACCTTACCGGAACTCACGGGGATTCGGCCATGTTTGACGACATCATGCTGCGGACTCCCTATAACCGTTACAGTAATTACAATGCAAAAATTGATGCTGATGGAAATGTACTCTGGGCAAACTCGATTCAGATACACCGGTGGGGAAGTAATTATTGTGAGGCTGATATTGATGATGAGGGAAACTTCTACTGCATGAGCGAAATCCGCGATACCGTAAATTTCGATAACTGGCAATACATCCCTTCAGGCCCGGGAGATATGTATGTGGCAAGGTATGATAACAACGGTGAAATAAACTGGGTTAAAACTTTTGGGAGTAACTCATTAGGAAATCATCTTTATGGAATAGCCGTTTTTGAACCTGACAATATTTTTATTGGAGGGAACTTCATTAACCGGATTTATGTTGAAGAGGAGGACGTTTATACATCTTCCTCAAGAGCCGGATTGTTGATTCACATTGGTGATTCTATCCAGTACTCGGCTGTACAAGAAAAACTTCCTGATGATGACTTTGTACTTGTTTATCCCAATCCGGCAGAAGACGTTGTTTTTCTCGACTTTAAAGATACTTACCGGCAGGTTGAAATTGAATTTGCAGATTTGACTGGAAGAAAGATTAATACGCTGACTCTTCACAACGTAACCGGAAACCGGAAACTGGATATTAACAGAATTTCAAAAGGCACTTATCTTCTAAAAATTACGGCAGATGGAACCTCCGCAACACAAAAATTGTTGATTCGATAAATATCCAGAATTTATTTATCTCACCACAATTTCATCGCAAAATATCCAGCTCGGGTAGCCGGCACCATTGTGCCAGGGCGGACAGGTTTTCATGTTTTTGGCTGAAACATTTATTAACCAGGATTTAAAAGCGCCGAAGGATTCTACTTTTTAATTATCGGCACAAATAATTAAATAGAATTTCATAACTGATAATTCAATAATGGTATCGGTGCAAATTTATTCGGGTATAGGTGATAATAATTTTCATTATAGGTGGAAACATATTCTGATATGGGTGGAAAATTATTTCCATATTGATAAAATTTGCATTCTTAAGTCACATAATCTATTTTTGTAGGCACATTTTAAGTTAACCATTTGTATTTGATCATAAATATGAACACTAGTAACCGACTAAACTGTTTATCCCCTACAGGGAATATTTGAGTCTATCGTATCTCACTCATTATTCTACAATACTTTATCCGCTACGCGGAATTCGCCGTAGGCGATAAAGTATTGTAGAAAAAAGAACACCCCCAAATTAAAAATATCCGCCTGCTGGCGGATTAAAGAAATCAAGGGTTTAGGACGATTGAATAATTTTTCCCGGTCAGTAATGAAATATGAACTTAAATCTTTAAAAAAATGACTGTACTTTACCAGGTTTCTCCCGTGAAAAGCCATCTTAACAATGATGGACAAACAAAATATCTTGCCCGTGCAACCAAACGAAAAATTGCCGATCTAGCCATGATTAGCCGGATGATGTCGAAGCGTTCAACGCTGAATGCGGCTGATATTACCGCTGTTTTGACTTCGTTAGCCGAAATTGTGCCAGAGCTTCTGCTCGATAATTACACGGTTCACCTGCCACCGTTGGGGATATTTTCGCTTTCGATCAAAAGCGAAGTGCTTAACACGCCCGAAGAAGTTAACAGGAGCAGCATTAAAGAAGTAAAAATCCAATTCCTGGCCGACAAGGCAATTGTAAATGAGCTAAAAGGTGTGGAGTTGGAGAAGGTGTGAAACTGGTGATTTTGCTTTGTGGTTTTTATTAAGGTTTCACTTCTTGAAGGGAGAAACCTGTCATTCGATGTGTAAATTAAGCAAACATTAGTTTTTCTCCTTTGGGCGCAGGTATTGGATCGCCAAATTCTCTGGCAGTTTCAATCCATAATTCGATGGCTACTTTTGAATTTTGTAATGCGTCTTCCTGTGAATTGCCATGAGCCATGCATCCAGGCAATTCTGGTACTTCTGCAATAAAAGCTTCATCGGCATTACTCCAAAAGATAATTATTTCATATTTCTGCATCTGAATTTCCTCCCAATTTGTATTTTAAAATTATGCTCCTGACCTGTTTCACCTGATAGGGCTTTGCATGACTTCCCTCCTTTTGGAGGTTTATTTTTTCAATAACCCCTTCTTTCCTGAACACGTGATGGCTGCCTTTTGTTCGTTCTTCAAAGTCCAATACCTTCAATAAATTACAAAGCTCTGCAAAACTAACGGATGCATCTGCCATTCCTGACAAGATTTTTATAATGAGCTTTTGATATTTACCCATACCCGGTTTTTGCTTTTGCTGCAAAAATAATGTTTTTAAAACGCTTATCCAAAAACAATTGCATCATTAACCGGAATTGTAAAAATCTTTATTTGCATTTTTCTCGAAATAATTCGCCACTTACGCGAAGGTTATTTTATTCGTTTCAGTAAACATACCGACGAGCAAATTCAAATGTACATGGATGGAGCCACTCAGCAGATTGAAGTAATTATTGATACGCCTGCAAGCGGTTCCCGCTTTGTAAGGCCATCAAATGGATTTAAAAAACCCAAATATCAACGCCTCCATTAAAATTGCTATTTTTGGAGAATAATTCGCTAAAAATCTGTAGTAAAATGAAAAATCTTTATCTCCTTTTCTCCTTTGCCCTGATGAGTATTTTTGCTTTCGGACAAACACCCCAGGCCTTCAAATACCAGGCAATAGCCCGCGATTTGAACGGCAACCCGGTAATTAACCAGGAAATCTCAGTAAAAATCTCCATTTTGTCCGGAAGCCCGGAAGGGACGGTTGAATACTGCGAGCTGCACCAAACCATCAGCAACAGCCTTGGCCTAATAAACCTTGAGGTTGGCCGCGGAACGGCAGTAACCGGCAACTTTGAACTCATCATCTGGGGCAAGAATGCCAGTTTTATAAAAACCGAAATGGACCTTGCCGGTGGTGACAACTTTGTTTTTATGGGAACCAGCCAATTGTTGAGTGTGCCGTTTTCGTTGTTTTCGGATAATGGAATTCGCAGCATGACCACCGAAGAACGCGATGCTCTTGTAAGTCCTTTTACCGGAATGCAGATTTATAACTCAACCTCCAACTGCCTGAATTATTTTAATGGTACGGCATGGTTTGAAACCTGCGGCCAATGTACACCTTTGCCTACGCAGGCAAGTGCCGGCGAAGACCAGTATTTTTACGATGCTACTTTTATTACAACTTTACAAGGCAACACGCCCGTTTATGGAACCGGCCAATGGAGCATTGTTTCGGGCGCAGGCGGCAACATTGCCAACCCTGAAAATCCTGCCAGCATTTTCACCGGCCAGGCAGGCACAACCTATATTCTTAAATGGACAATCTCAACTGCCTGTGGTTCTACCAACGATAATGTTACCATTGGTTTTCAAGGCTCACCTTGCGGCGCAAGTTTTACCGATACCCGTGATGGACAAGTTTATCCAACCGTGAAAATTGGATCACAATGCTGGATGACGCAAAACCTGAATATTGGAACTCGCATTGCAGGAACAACCGAACAATCAAACAATGCCACAATCGAAAAATACTGCTATGATAATTCAGAAGCTAAATGCGTTGTTTATGGTGGCCTATACCAGTGGCGCGAAATGATGAACTACTCCACAACTCCCGGTGTGCAGGGAATTTGCCCTCCGACTGGCGGATGGCATTTACCTACCGATGCAGAGTGGACTTCACTTACAAACTATCTTGGTGGCGAAAGTGTAGCCGGCGGAAAAATGAAAGAAACTGGAACCGCACACTGGTTTGAGCCGAATACTGGCGCTACCAACAGCAGTGGATTTACGGCTTTGCCCACAGGTTATCGCCTTACAGACGGGATTTTCAACGATCTGAGTATTTACGGCTACTTCTGGTCGACAACGGAGGACGGTGGCTCCTGGGCATGGTATCGCTATCTCAGTTGGAGCATGGATTTCGTAGGCCGTGGCAATCTCGACAAACAGACAGGCTTTTCTGTCCGCTGCCTAAAAAATGACACCACAACCTCCCAACTAAATGTAACTCCAGCTAACCAAGATGTTACTGCTTCTTCTGGAACCACTTCTTTTGAAGTAACCTCAAATACTTCCTGGACAGTAGAAGAAAGTGTTTCCTGGCTTTCTGTTTCACCAATAAATGGAAGCAGCAACGGCACACTAACAGTTTCTTATGATGCAAATTCTTCATCTGAAGCAAGGATTGGGCAGATAACAATTACTGCTGCTGGTGGAAATCCTGTTGTAAATGTTACGGTAACTCAGGCTGGGGTTCCTCAATGGAATTGTGGAATGCTATTAACAGATACCCGTGATGGTAAAAATTACAATACGGTACAAATTGGAACCCAATGCTGGATGGCGCAAAATCTTAACATTGGAACCCGAATTGAGGGTGGGAGTGACCAAGGAAATAATACTATTTTGGAAAAATATTGTTATAATAATTCTGAGTCAAAATGTGATATTTATGGTGGCCTCTATCAATGGAATGAAATGATGGAATATTCCACAACACCTGGAGCGCAAGGAATATGCCCAGCAGGATGGCATTTGCCAACCCACGTCGAATATTCCATTTTAACCGATTTTCTCGGAGGCACTTCATTTGCTGGAGGAAAAATGAAGTCAACAGGGACATATGAAGCTGGCACAGGATTATGGTACACACCAAATTACGGTGCGACTAATATTAGTGGTTATACCGCATTCCCAGCAGGACGCTATGGTTCAAATGTTACATATTACGATTTGGGAAGCTATGCTTATTATTGGTCGTCATCAGAAAGCGGTTTAAATGTTGCCCGTAACCGTTATCTATCTAATAGCAGTGATGGAGTATCCGAAAATAATGATTACTATAAGGGATGGGGATTTTCGGTGCGCTGCCTCAAGGACAATTGATTTAATTGATTATTTGAACATTTTGGAGCACGCTAAAGGTTTCATCTTTCCAAAAAGGTGAAACCTTTTGCGTGAATGGAAATCAAGAAAGAAGGTAATAAGGTTTCTAAAATCGCGGGAAATGGCCATTTGTACTAAGGTTGAGGAAGGAAGAATAAGGTTTACTGCTCCGGCTGAGCATTGAAAACCTTATTACGGTAATTTAAACCATAGTGCAAAAGCCATCAAAAATATGTTTTTACAATATTCGTTATTCGACCAGAAAAAGTAAATTTGTAAAAAAAAACGATATGTCTTTACCAAAAACAATAAGCCCTTGCCCTATTTTGGATGCCTTATTTGAGATACGATTCTCGACAAAAATGCATCCTGACGCAGTTTTTGGGTTAATTTACAATGCATTACAAGCTGATTTTGGCGAAAGCGAAAATTTGCCAATCTTACAGTTACCTGAGGCCGTCAGAGCCGCTGATCCTGGTTTCAGGTTTAAACCACATTACCGGATATTTAATCAGTATTTCGTAGTCCAGATCGGTCCAGATGTTCTCACGATCAGTTCCTATCCCAAATATTCCGGATGGACTGTTTTTTCTGATAAAATTCTTGATGTGCTCGATAAGGTTGACAAAGTCGGAATTATTGATTCGATTCGGAGAATTGGCATCCGATACATTAATTTCTTTGGAGGAGATATTTTTAAAGACCTCAATTTGAAAATTTCGATCGGGGAAAATAGCATCGAAAATAGAAACACAGTCTTTAGAACTGAAATTGAACAAACTGACTTTAAAAGCACATTGCAAATAGCAAATAATGTAAACAATCAGGATCGCCTGGGTTCGATTTTAGACATTGATACCTTTAGAGAAAATGGTTTAGAAAACTTCTTCCTAAATAAAGCAGACATAATCGGCAATGGGCATGAAAGAGAAAAAGAACTGTTTTTTAGTCTCCTGAAGAAAGATTTTTTAACAACTCTAAATCCGGTCTATTAAAATGGGAACAAATTCAAGCACATCATTAACTAATTTTGTCCTTTTGGTAACGCTAAGTTCGAGCGTTATCAGCTTGCCTTATGATTCTTCTAACTTTCTTATTCCACAAATTAAAACTCCGATTTTGTATCAACCAGATATTGCAGATTGGAAGAATAACGCCTTTAATAATTCGACCAATTATTCGATTCAAAATAGTGATACCGAAAGAATTAAGACCATCTTAGGTTTTTCCCAAAAAGTACTTGCGAATTTAACTGATATCGACAGTGAGTATGTTGATATTGTAAATGAGAATTTTTGGGAATTAATATGAAAATTGAAGATTTAAAGATTTACTTGCCAAAATTTCTTTCTGCTGAGTCGGACCAAGAATTGTTTGCAGGATTAAAAGACTTTCCCAATAATATCGACACCAGACTATACACCAACTACCTGTTGGAATCGGATATTATTTATCAGGGCGACGGAATTAACGATATGCTGGTAATTAATCTTCCAAACCCTGAAATTAAACCAGTTCCCAGTATTGTATTGTCCAATACCTGTGACATCGACCTGATAAATAAGCGAAACTTTCCTTCACAGGTTGTTTATACTCCTATTTTTAATTTGGAGAAATATAAAAATTCTCTTTACAAGAATTCGCAAAAAACAAGGGAACAAATTGATTCGCATATAGTTTCGCTAATGAAACAAGAGATAACCCAAATTTTCTATTTGCCCAAAATAGAAGGAAAGCTCGATGATTCAATTGTTTTTTTTGACCGGGTTTGTAATTTTCCAAATAAACTAATCGACCGGCAAAATTTGAGGAGCCGAAGATTATTTACTTTGAGCGATTACGGCGCATATTTATTCCTATTTAAACTTTCGATACATTTCACAAGGATTCAGGACAAAGTTGATCGAAGCAGCATGAATACATAGAATATCAGTTCTGGGTGCGATTCCACCCCATTCTCAAACCTTATTATTTTGTTTATTGGGTGGGTTTTTAAAGGTTTCACCTTTTGGAAAGGTGAAACCTCCTATGCCAATGGAGATTCAGGCTCTCCACTGACCCGACTTACCAGGTAATGCCCGGATACCATTTGTTCCAGATTCCGGCAAAAGTTCCATTGTTCATGATGGTTGTATAAGCCTGGTTCCATTCCTGGGTGTATGATGATTTTGTGTCTTTGGAGAAGGCAAGATAAGTTTCGCCAGGCGAAAATAAAAGCTCATTTCTTATTTCATCAGGATTATGCCCCGTTTGATCGGCAAGATAACTGATGGCAATATCATTAAGTACAACTGCATCGGCAGTGCCATCAATCAATTTCTCAAAAACCTCCTGAGGTGTTGCCCAGGTTTGGATATTGGTGAATCCAAGTCCGATAAGTTCATTTTCAGATGACCATCCTTCCGGAACACCAATAGTTCCAAGTGTTTTTGCATCATCAATAGTATTAAGTTGAACGGGACTGCCAGTTTTAACAAAAAAGCAGGCATTTTTTTTACAAACCGGTCCCACCCATTCAAAATAAGGTTCCCGCTGAGTTGTTCGGGCAGTACTAAACAGCATTGAGTTTGGATTAAGCAATACCTGATCATAAGCATCAGTCCAATTGGTAAGCGTAATAAGATCGTCCCGACCAATAACTGCCATCATCGCCTTCACTATTTCAACCGAACTTCCGGTAAGAATACCATCATTATCCCGGTAACTCTGCGGTGGATTGCTTTCGGTATAAATGCTCACCAACCCGGGAGCCTTGGTGCCCGGAAGATACTTATCATAAACAGCCTGCACATAACCTTGTTTTTTAAGCTGATCGAGTTTATCCTGCCATGACTTCACTGTTTGCGATGATGTACCCGGAGAGAAAGCAATATATCCCTGAAGGGTAGAATAACTATAGATTTCATCCAAAAGGTGTGCATCCATTCCACCGGCCTCGGCAATTGCACGAACTGATTGGGTGATATCAAACAAAGTACTGATACTCCCTGCATAAAGCGCAGAAATTGCCGTGCTTATCGTGTTAAAATAAACCAGGTTGGCAAAATCCAGATTTTCTAAAGTTTCGGTTGTGGAGTATCCTGTAACTACGCCCACCGAAGGCAGGTTTTTGGCATCAGTAATCGAAGTAACTTCCAGATTGCTCGATTTCAGTCCTGTAAATCCGGTAGAAGTTAGCGTTACCGGGCCTACCCATTGTAATACATTTTTGCGTTCGGCAGTCATGTTAGTCGTAAAAAGCGCTACGTTATCGGCTGTTTTTACCAACTCAAACGCGCTGTCCCAATTCGTGGTAAACGCAATAGTTCTGTCATTAATCCCCAGTAAGCCCATAATGCTATCGGCAATTTCGACAGTAATTCCTTTTAATTCATTATTTTCTAAATAATTGAAAGGGCGAAATTCCTCACAAATAATCACTGGTTTCACTTCTTTTGATTCTTCCTTTTTACAGGAATACAAAAACGTTAATGTGATGAAAGCAAAAATGCAGAAAGTTACTTTTTTCATTTTTATGTAGTTTTTTTCATACAAACCTACTCAAAAATTTTTTATTAAAACTAAGCGTAATTTAAAAATATTTACCAACTGTTGGAAGTGCAGTATTCGCCATAGCTGCACACGCACAGGCAATTAAAATATCAAATTTGAAGGCATAAATCCGCTACAGCGGGAAGGGAAGGAAATCATGTGATAGAAGGTATAAAATACGCTTTCCAAAATCAAGGGAAAGTAAGGGCCAATGCATTCTCAAACCTTATTATTTTGATTATTGGGTGGGTTTTAAAGGTTTCACCTTTCCAAAAAGGTGAAATATTTTTTATAACCTATCAGCGTCCGCCAGACTTCGGCGTAAGCTCAGTCGAACGCTGGCGGACGCTGTCAGGTCTTGTTCCGATGTAACCTGTCAGCGTTTAAGAAGGAAAAAAATGTAAAATATCCAATATCGAATTTCCAACGCCCAGTGATTGATTTTGACGCTGGCAGTCTGCCAGCCGGCGGACGCTTTCAGGTCGGATTCTGGTAAAACCTGTCAGCGTCCGCAGGACCTGACAGCGTTGAAAAAAGAAAGAAAGGAAATTTGTTGTTGTTTCCGGTTTTGACGGTGACAGTCCGCCAGCCGGCGGACGCTGTCAGGTCTTGTTACGATATAATCTGTCAGCGTTTAAAGGGAAAAACCTTTTTTAACAAGCCGAAGTTCCTTATTAAAAACCTTCCCTTTCACCACCTTTCATTACCTCACCACAATTTCATCGCAAAATATCCAGCTCGGGTAGCCGGCACCATTGTGCCAGGGTGGACAGGTTTTCATGTTTTTGGCTGTGATCCTGATAAAGCGAGCGTTTTCCGGTTTAAATCCGGCATTAAATGGTTGGATAAAAACTCCGCCTTGCTCCTGGGGAACGTTATTTTTGAGGGTTTTTACAGTTCTGAAATCTTTACCGTCAATCGAAACAGCGAATTCCACCTGAACAGGCAGAAATATCCATGAATAGGTTTCCTGGAAAAATTCGGTTTCGATGGCTGAGACCGTTTTTTCTTCGCCCAGGTCGATGGTTGCAACCATGTCGGTGCCTTCAAAACCTAACCAGTTAAAATGATAATCGTTGATGCCTTTCATGCCGTCGGTTAAAGCATTGGCGCCGCCAACAGCATATTTTTCGCTGCACGGGTTCGATAATTGCACCGGTTTATTGGCGGCAAGATGGCTCTGCATGCTCGACTTCACGTAAGTTTCAACCGTTTTCCGGTATTCTTCCGGGGGGTTTCCATGCTCCCAATAACGCTGGATTCCGGCAGCAACGGAAGCTTTGGTAAAATTATCCAAAAGGAGCATCATATCTTCACGAACTTTCCAGCTATCACCATCTTTTTTAAAATAGGTCAGATCTTCATTTACATTCCTGAGCGAAATATCCAAAACAGCAAATTCCAATGGAAGCCTTGCCACTTTTACCCTTTCGAGATATTCGGGCTGGCTTTTGACAGCATCTTCGGCAAGGATAAAAATCGAATCATAAGTTTTGATTAAATCAGGTGTGAGGAAGGTTTTGATGCCATCGTAAGGATAGCCGTAAATGCCGAGGTTGCCGCCGGATTTCTCCAGAGCATCGTGCATGGTGTTAATGTAAGCAAGAATATGCTTTCCGGCAGGGCCGTAATAACCATTCACAAAATCATTCATCACGGCGTTAATGTCGCAGTCGGGGTTCCACAAAAGTCTGGCGATGAGGTATTGACGGAGTTCGAAAAACTCGCTCAACAAGCTGCCGCTACCTTGCTGGAACATCATCTGCATTCCGCGACCTTTAAAATATTGAAGATTGGGCTGCAAAACCCGAAGATTCGGGAAAGGGCTTAGCAAATTCCGGAACTGCACCACATAATCCCACATGAAAATATTGCCGGTGAGTTTGCCCCAGTCTTCGGCATCTTTACGAAACGAAGCCGACGAAGGATCGGTGGAAATTGGGCGGCTGCGGTTGCACTCGATGGAACAGAACATCACGTTTACATTTTTTGCCGGCACAATGTTTTGGGGTGCCGAACGCGTGTATTGATAAGCCAGGGTCGAAATTACCTTATCGGGAAAAACTGCTGCAACCTGGTTTACGAAGTCAATCATCGCCCCTGAATAGCCACCATATTTTTGGTAAACCTTGCGGCAATGCTCACATTCGCAGGCTTTGTAGGTATCGTTTTGCGAAACCGACCAGTAAAGCGCTTCCGGCTTTTCTTTCATCCGCTCCTTCAATCCTTCTGCAACGATTTTAAAAACATCAGGATTGGTGAGGCAAAGCTGGCCATCGGGAATGCGCTGAACATTTAAAAATGAGAAATACTCGGGGTGGGTTTTAATATATTTCTCAGCCGGGACAAGCGTTTGAAAAGTATGAACAAACATTCCCCACTCATTTTTGCCTTTTTTCAAATCCAGTTTATGCCAGTCGAGATACAAAGAGTCAGTCCGCGGATCGGGGAAATGCAGCTCTCGATAAGCAAAAGCAGGCTCCTTGATATCGTCAATTCCGGTAATCCGGATAGAAGGATTACCAGGGATTACCTGCACTTTTGAGCTGTACATGCGGCAGCCAAGGTAATTTTCGAGAAAATGATAAACCCCGTAAAGCGTGCCTTTGTCGTCGCCACCGGCAATCAGCAGCTTCGAACCTGCGGTTTTTATCAGGAAACCATCTTCATCCAAAGTATCCAAAACTGTGGTTAGATTTTGGATTTCAGACCTGTTACAGCGTCCAACAAGGATTTCTTTTTCTGCTGGTTCAGAAAGATCATCAGCAATTTGAAAATTTACCCCTGAAATTTTAAGCAGGTATTTCTGCAATTCGGCAGCAGCACGATTTTCGACATCGCTGGCCTGATTTGGGATAACGATTTTATAATCAGATTTCCCGCCGCTGGTAAGCTTTATGCTCTGTTTCCCCTGGCACGAAAACAGGAAAATAAATCCAATGAATACAAACCTGAACGTTGATTTTTTCATGCCTTCTGATTTTTGAAATTGTTCGTTTTGAGGTTGTGAAATTATAATATTTCGGGTTGACAGTTTAGCAAAACTGAAATAATTCCCGGAAGATCATCCAGGCTAAAATACCTGGTCAAACCTGACAGGTTTTTATAAAAGGTTATGTTTTTATCGATTCATTTAACCTACTCCACCACAACCTTTTCTGAATATGATTTTCCATCCAGGATCATCTTAATAATATAATTTCCTTTGGGTTGGCCGCTGAGATTGATTGGATGATTTTGAATGCCGGCATCAGCATTTGCAGCATAAACTTCTCTACCGGAAGCATCAAAAACCTGGATTCTGGCCATGTTTGATTGCGAAGCAGGAATCTGAATATTGACTAATCCACTGGAAGGATTTGGGAAAACCGAAAGTTTCGATATTTCCTTTTCGGTAATAGAAACATACGGGTCGAGCGGGTATTGGGCAGTGAAAAAGCCTCTTCCGTGAGTAGCAGCCAAAACCATATTATCCGTTGGCCGCAATATCAACATGTCAACCCTCACGTTGGCCAGGCCGTCGATATCCTGAACCCAGTTAACCTCGTCGCTGTTGAGTTCTGTAGTTGACCAAACGCCCAGTTCGGTGGCCAGCAAAGCCTGCCCGGTGTTATTTGGGTGATAAATTGCCCATCTTACAGGAATATCCGGCAGGTTGCCTTCCACATCGGTCCATGATTCGCCTCCGTCAACAGTGCGCCAGACGGACTGCACGCCATAATTCGAGAAAGTTACCATAAGATCATCCTCTGTCTGGCCAACAGCCACACATGAAACATAGGCTGCCGGGAAATCACTGCCTGTAATTTCGCCCACGATGGGGGAGGATTGGGCGTTGATAACCTTAAACACCTGCCCGGCCTGCGTTCCAATAAAAAGATGCGTCGAAAGCAGGGGCGAAGCTGGCGAAACCTTTATATGCGAATAATAAACATCGGTTCCGGTTTGCAGCGCGATGAAATCGCCGTTGGAACTTGCTCCGATGCCACTAACCCTCAGGATTGTATTCGGGGTGTTTCCGAAAAAATCGACAGCGTTGGCATACAACGTATTGTTTTTTGAATCGTAATCGGCGGGATTGATAAAAATGCCGCTTTCATAATCGAGGTAATCATAGCCACTTCCATTTAAAAATACCGAATAGCGGTTGTAATAAACTGAAGTAATCAGCAAATTGGTGGCGTCGTCATCAAAAAAGCAGTAAGCACCATCGCCGCCATCAACCATATCAAAAATCGAAAGTGGTGCATTCTGATAAAGCAAAGTCCCGTTGTCCTGCAGACCACCAACGTAAACCGGGGCGCCGGCCTGCGGATAAAGATCGCAGGTATAAAACTGCAGGGTGTTATAGCCCTGATTTTTTTCCTGGAAAACAGGCGCCGGGCTTGTAGCTGATGAAGTATAAAAAACGCCGCCGTCGTTGCTGCAGATAAACTCAGTCGAACTTCCGGGTTTGAATTCGAGGGCATGTTGGTCGGCGTGGAGGTATTCGTCGCCACCGCCATAATACATCAGCGACCAATCCGAAATTTTGTTCCAGCTTGTGCCTCCGTTGGTGGTTTTCCACATATCGAGGCCGCCAGTAAAAATATGGTTTGGATTATTAGGGTCAACCCGGATAATGAGCGCATGCCACGCCAGCGTTGACCAGTCGGAGGCCGGTTTGTTAATTTCGGTCCAGGTTGCGCCTTTGTTGGTGGTTTTGATGACGTAGCGGCCGCGGTAATAGTTAAAACCATCGGTGTAACCGGCGGCAATAGTGGCATAAACTATGTTTGCATCGGATGGTGCGCACGAAAGCATTACCCTTGCCGGGATATAATAGGAAGAATTGCTCTGGATGATGGCAACATAATCGTCGTACACGGTCCAGGTTCCCTCGGTTCCTTCGTCAGAAATTAAAATTGTAGCACCGCCTTCGATTTCGACGTTTTGCATGGTTCCCACGTACATCCGGCCATCGGCGGCAATTTCGATATCAGCCACAGCATAAGGAGCGCCATATCCGGGAATATCCGGCAGAACCTGTTCCCAGGTAGCACCTCCATCTTCGGAACGGAAAAGCCCGTCCGACGGTTCGCTCTGATGATTGGTTCCATGATAAAAACCGGAGGCCACGCCGGCATAAATCACGCTGCTGCCGTTTTCGTTTCTTACTTTGATGTCGGTTACATATTCAAAATCGAGGGTCGGCCCGAGCAGATTCCAGCTTTGACCGCTATCGGTCGATTTCCAGATGCCTTCGCCAGTTCCCGACGATTCGCGGTAAATGTACAAAGCGGTTTGTGCTTCGCCGGTTCCGATATAAAAGGTTGAAGGGTTGTTGGGGTCGTAAGTGATGCAACTGATGTTGAGAGAACTCCAGAAATCGCCGACTGGCTGCCAGAGCGACTGGTTGTTGGTGATGTCGTTGCGGTACCACAGGCCACCGGTAACGCCGCCGGCCCAGACTTTTTTACCGGTTGCGTCATTCGGGTCCCACATGATGGCACGGGTTCGGCCACCCATTTCGGCGGAAGTTCCGCTCCAGTCGAGCGAAGCAGTTGATTTGAGATTATTTTTCGTGTTTTCCCTGGTTTCTTTGTAGGCCTTTTGCAGCCGTTCACGTGGCGCATAGCCCAGCGCCGGGTCTAAAGTCATGAAATAATCCTGAATGGCGCCCATTTCAGGCTGGTCGGCTGCTTTTTCATTTTTTTTGCTCTGATCAGGAATTACAGGAATGGCAGCCATTTTTTCCCTCAGAAATTTTTCGTATTTTTTTCGTTTATCAAAATGGCTGTTGCTGTAAAACAGCGCTGTTCCTGCGATTATCATCACCAAAGAAACAGCCATCCAACTGTATTTTCGCCGGGGAGACATGGTAAAAAAATTCATCGTAAAGTTTATTTTAGTTAGAGAAATTTCAGGTTTCAAAAGTAGAAAGAAATCCTTTGAGTATTTGAAATCAAGATAATTGAAATCTATTTTTACCCGAAAAATAGTCTAATTTTGTCCAAATTAGAAATGTGGAATCCAGAAACCACCAAAAAAGGGTCTGCCCTGCACAGGCAATTCATGCAGGGGCAATTTCCTGACAGCCAAAAAACAGGAATTATAAAATTGATTAATCATGGAAAAAATCATTTACACATTTTTGCTTGTCGTCCTTTCGCTGCTTTCATCCGGTGGAACATTTGCACAGGAATGCACTTTTACCAGCTTTCAACAAATCGAACCACCAACTTCGGCAGCTACTTTTGGTGTGGCCCTGGCCGATTTCGACAATGATGGCGACCTCGATTGCGCTGCCATTTCGGCCTATTTTGGTATTGATATTTACCTGAATGATGGCACCGGCACATTTTCGTTAAAAGCACAATATGCAACCGAGGATAGTTTTTATGGTGTTCATGCCGCCGATGTTGACGGTGATGGTGATTTTGATATCATCGCAATTCCATTTTATTCTTCAACAGCTACAACCATTCTCAAAAATAATGGCTCTGGAAGTTTTACCGTAAGCAATTTTTCATCCAATATCTCGACGTACAACGCCGCAGTTGGCGATATTGACGGCGACAACGACATTGACATTTTCCTTCCCAACAGCGGTGGTGGAAATGGGGTTGTTTTAAAAAATAATGGCACTGGAACATATGCGCTTTCTCAATCGCTGCCTGGTGCCAGAGGCCATGATGCCGATTTGGGCGATTTGGACGGAGACGGCCATCCCGACGCTTTTGTAAGCGAAAGCAGCGCTTATGGAAATACCGTTTTTCTGAATGATGGAAATGGAACTTTTACGCAATTGGGTACAAATTTTGGCACACAAGGAGGAGTCATCGCTTTAGCCGATCTTGATGGCGACGGGGATTTGGATGCCTGGGTTGGCAATTCAGGCAATACTGCCGAAATCTGGTTAAATGATAGCCATGCCGGTTTTACGCCAGGCGCCACTATACAGACGGGTTCTTATTGCAAGGCTGTAAATCTTTATGATGTTGATGATGATGGCGATATGGATGTTTTTTTGGGATTTTACAGTTCAAACCCTCAGCTTTTTGTTAATGATGGCGGATTGAATTTCTCGCTTTGTTTCCAGGCAACAGTTGGTGCAAGTTGTCACGGACAGGCAATCGGCGACCTGAATAATGATGGTTTAATTGATATTTATTCGGGATATTTTAGCAACGAGGATGGTGATTATGTTTTTATAAACAGCAGCACCATTGGAATTTCAGAAAATCCGGTAAAAAACAGCATGGAAATCCATCCAAATCCGGCACCCGGGTTTACGACAATTAAAATTTGTGAAGATTTAATTGGTTCAGATTATTGTCTGATTAATCAGATTGGCGTTGTTGTTCGTTCAGGCAAGGTAAATTCGTGCAATTATCGTCTTGACCTGGGTAATTTACCAAAAGGAATTTATCTCCTAAAAATTGGAGAAAAACCTGATCAAAGTGTAAAACTGATAGTCGGGTAAACAGATAAAAAAAATGGAAATGGATAAAAATTCAGTACCAAATAAAACTTTGCTGATTCCTCTTTATCTTGGTGTTGCAGGCCACAGGGATATCCGTGAGGAAGACAAGGAACTCTTAAAACACCTGATTAAGGAATTTGTTGAGCAAAAACAAATTGAATGCCCACATACACCTGTTGTTTTACTAACACCACTTGCTGAAGGAGCTGATCAGATTGCAGCCTGGGCTGCCGTTGAAAGCAAAATTGATTTCATAGCAGTTTTGCCAATGCCTGTTGAGGAATACAAAAAGGATTTTGTTTCCCCAAATTCAGCTCTGGAATTCGATAGTTTACTTGCAAAGGCTTCGCTTATTATTGAACTCCCATTACAGGATGGAACTTCTATTGAAAATGTTTGTAACCATGAAAAACGGAATGAGCAATATTATCAAAGCGGCTTATTTATAGCCAGACAATGTCATGTTTTGATTGCTTTGTGGGATGGGACAGACAATGGAAAGAAAGGTGGTACTGCTGATGTGGTCAAACTTAAAAAAACAGGTATTCCGGGAAAATTTGAAGATAAAACGAAAAGACTCCGGCATCTTCAAACCGGCCCTATCTATCATATTATTACTCCACGTAAAAGCAACTTAGTACCGGATCATCCTTTTACCAAAATCATGTATTATCCGTCGCAACCCGAAAACACCCCTTCCATGGATGAGGAAAACGATAAAGAAATACTTCGCCGAATTGATTCTTTTAATAAAGACTTTATCAAATTAGGTTCAGCTTTAAAAGAAAAAATTGAAAAAAGCACAAGTTATTTATTGCCGAATCATGCTGATTGCGTCAATAACCTAACCTTGTGTAATATTGCAGAAAAGCACGGAATAACTAGTGAACTGGCTACATATTTTCAAAAAAGAAGGTTTCTTGCTTTAAAAGTATTATTGTCGCTGGTGGTATTAGCATTCCTTTTTCTGCACATAAATACTGAGTTTTTGCATAAGCCTCTGATATTAATGCTGTATCCGATAACGATGGGAATAGGTGCATTATGGTTTTTTATAGCCAATAGGGAAAAGTTCGAAAACAAGCATGAGGATTATAGAGCGTTGTCGGAGGCATACAGGGTACAGTACTTTTTAAATGCTTGCGGTAAACAAAACAGCGTTAGCGACCATTATCTTAAAAGGCATAGGGGTGAACTGGAGTGGGTGCTTTATGCCCTCCGCACATCACTTTTAAATGACTGGAAAAATGATAAAACCTTCCGTGAAGTGAATACGGTTAACCAGATGAAGGCTTTCATCTTTCTTAAGACTAATTGGGTTGATGACCAATTGAAATATTTCAGAAAAACATCCATTAAGCATAATCTCTCAGCAAAAAAGTGGGAATTGATGGCTTCCTGTTCTTTTATAAGTGCAATTGTTGCTGCTTGTCTGCTCTTTCTGGTAAGCTTTAATGCCGAAAAATTCCCTGAAAACCTCAAGTCTCTCGAAGAAATCATACATTCAGTTCTATCCTGTTCAACAAGTGTTTTACTGGTTCTTGCTGCAGCACTACATGGGTATTCTGATAAAATGGTATTTGCCGAGCAGGCTAAAAATTATCAACAAATGGCACAGTTATTCCAGTTGGCAAGTGATAAATTAGATCACGCAATCAATAATAATGACTTTGACGAAGCAAATGATATTATCACAGAACTTGCGCAGGAAGCCTTGCTTGAAAATGGTGATTGGTTGCTTTTACATCGGTCGAGACCAATGGAAAATCCGAAAGGTTAAATTAATTAAATTTCATAAATATTAAGCCATGTCAGAAAACAAAATTATCTGTACCAATCTAGCCTGCAAAAGTGAAAATGTAATTTTTAGCAAAAAACGTAATGGTTATTTTTGTGAAGATTGTGAACAAGAAGTCATTGTAGAAAAGCCAATTAAGCAGATGAATATTTTTGTCAGCTATGGCCGTGACCAATACACCGAATTTGCAGAGAAAATAAAAGCTGACCTGAAAACAAGAGGTCATAATGTTTGGTTTGATAAAGGAAGACTGAAAGAAGGGAGAGATTGGGAGCACTACATTGAAGAAGGGCTGAAAATGGTTTCAGATAATCCTGCCAACGGTAGGTTTGTTTACATCATTACACCTCATTCCGCAAGAAAACCTGATGGCTACTGCCTGAACGAAATTTCAAGGATTTTGACCAAAAATGTGGGTATTGTACCAGTTATGCTGGTTTACTGCGAGTTGCCGTTATCAATCTGCAGGATACAGTGGCTCGATGCGCAAAATTGTGTCAATAATTATTCATCAGCAAGTTACGATAAAACTTTCCAGAGACTTATTGAAGCGCTCGAGCATGATAAACTGGATTATGAAGGCGTACAATCCAACCTGTTGAAGACGCTCAAACCAATTGATTTTGGTTCTGATATTTATTACAACCTTCGGGATTTTACAGGGCGTAAATGGCTGATCGACATTATTGACATCTGGCTTGCTGATGAAAATGGATCCAAAGTGTTTGTTTTACAAGGAGGGCCTGGTGTTGGCAAGACCGCAATATCGGCTTACCTGATAGATAAAAAGAAAGAGATTGCGGGTTATCACCTTTGCAACTCCCAAAATACAAAAATGAACAATCCGGTTGACCTTGTTAAATCAATTGCATACCAGATCAGTACACAATTAAAAGAGTATCAGGACAGGCTTGCGCTGATCAACATTGATTTTGAAACAGATGCGATTACTTTATTCAACCAAATCATAGCCCAACCTTTATACAGGATCAGCAAACCGGAAGGCAAAATATTTATCCTGATTGATGCCCTTGATGAAGCCAAATCGTTAAGCAATATCAACGAAATTGCCGATTTGATTTCGAGCGTTTTTCGTAAAACGCCCGACTGGCTAAGGATGATTGTGACAACCCGCCCCGAACCTGGTGTAATCGAATTGCTGCAAAAATTCAACCCATACCTGCTGGATGCCTCATCAAAAGAAAACATCAACGACATAAAGAGTTATCTCAACGGCAAATTACAGTGCCATTCGCAAGGTATCCGCGAAAAGGCCATCAACAGCATTATTGCTAAAAGCGAGGGAAATTTTCTGTATGCAAAAGAAATATGCGAAGAAATCGAAGATTCCGGAAATAAATTGATAGATATTGAACATCCCGATAAGTTCCCGTTCGGAATGGGTGGCTTGTACCTAAGGTCGTTTCAGCGGAAATTTGGCAATTGTGATTATCGCAAAGAAATAGACCCTGTTTTGAGGATTATTATTTCCGCACTCGAACCAATCTCAATTGAGTATTTATGCCGGTTATTGTCTATCACTGAAACAGAATTGTACGACTTTCTTAATAAAGCAGGTTCATTTTTTCCAATTAATTACAACAAAATCAGTCCCTTCCATAAATCATTGGTTGAATGGATTACAAACCGAGAATACTCAAATATTTATGCAATTAGTCGCAACGATTCATATAAAATAATGGGAGATCTCAACCAAAAATATTTTAGTGAAATCATAGTAAATCCCAATGAAATTGATGTAAGTGCTGATTATTGTATCAGATATGTATTTATTCATTTGTATCTGGCTGGGATGAAAAGAGAATTAGAAGAAAATTTGCTATGGGTGTTTAATGCAAAAAATGAAATTAAACAAATGTTCATTATTGGGGTTGAGAATTTGTTCGATTGGGTTTTAGCAAATCATTCATTCAGCAATGAATCACTTCTTATAAAAATCGTTAAAAAAATTTCAAATGAAGAAAGCCTAATTGAAAAAACTCAATACACAAGTTTTATTTATGAAAGAGCCAAAAATTATATAAAAAAAGGCCATTCCCGTTGGGCTTTGAAACTTTATGAAGCTGTGTTAATAATAAATATTGGGATAGTGAGGGTTGACCCTAAAAGTAGGGCTGCAAATCATGAATTATCGTGGAGCTACTTTACCATTGCTAAATTTCATCAAGAAGTTGGTAACAACAAAAAGGCTAAGGAGTTTCTTGAGAAAGCTATGAATGTTATGGTGGCGCTTATAGACTTGAATCCGAATAGAGCTGATCTTAAACACGATTTATCAATAATATTTGGTACCTTAAGCGACATTCATGTTAAGATGGGCAGTTCTACAAATGCACTTTACTTTATAATAAAGGCTATGGATATTATTGAGTTATTATTATTAGATGAACCTAATAGTATAGGATACAGACATGACTTGTCAGCAGCCTCTGTTCTAAAGGGTATTATTTATCGAGAAATGGGTGATCGTATAAAAGCCCTTGAGTTTTTTGAACAATCATTGAAAACAATGGAATTCGTTGTAGCCATGGAACCCGATAGGACGGATTTCCGGCGCGAATTGTCAGTGAGCTTTAATTCGGTGGGTAACATTTATTCAGATATGGGCGATGCCAAAAAAGCGCTTGAGTTTTTTGAACAATCATTGAAGATCCGGGAGTCCCTTGTATCCACGCAACCAGATCTGACGGATTTCCGGCAAGACTTGTCGGTGAGCTTTCATAAGGTGGGTAACATTTATCGAGAAATGGGAGATCATAGAAAAGCCCTTGAGTTTTTTGAACAATCATTGAAGATCCGGGAATCCCTTGTAGCTATGGAACCCGATCGGACTGATTACCAGCATGACTTGGCGGGGATCTTTAATTCGGTGGGTAACATTTATAAGGCGATGGGCGAAGCCAAAAAAGCCCTTGAGTTTTTCGAGAATGTTAGAAAGGCAAAGGAAACCCTTGTTGTAAAGGAGCCAGATAGAATTGATTTTAACTATGATTTGTTAGATCTTTATGATAGATTAGGAAACGAATATTCAATTAGGGGTGATATAATTAAAGCATTAGAGATATTTGAAAAATATTCTACAATTTCTGAATACCTTATTGAATTAGAGCCCGAGAATAATCATTTTAAAGATTTGTTTTCAATGAATTTAGATCGACTTGGGAATATTTATCGACGTGGAATGCAGGGTAAAAAAAAAGCAATCGAATCCTACGAAAAGGCATCGAAGATTTTGGAATCCCTTGTTGCCACATTACCTCTTAGTGTGAGTTTCAGGAGTAGATTTTCACGATGCCTCCATTCGTTAGCAGGCTTGTATGAAAGTATAGGAGATTCTAAAAAAGCAAAGGAGATATTAGAACAATCGTTGAAAGTTAAGGAGGAAACAATAGTTATACAGAAACTCGATGAAAAGATGTTTTTCAACATCGATTATGTCAACAGTCTTTGGGACATGTGCCTTACTCTTCAGCCTCCTCATAACTTGGAATTACTTAATACAGCTAAAGACTATTTGAAATATTATATTGATAAAGGAATAGTCAACAAACAACTTACACAAATGTGGGGGATGGTTAATGAGGCAACCAGGAAAATTGAAAAAAATTGAATAAAATTTCAGATTCAAATGACAAGAAACGAAAATACACTAATTTCATAATGAAAGATGAGGCCAGTAAAAAAACCAATAATTTTGGGATAAAACCCAGTAAGTGCTTTAAACTCAATTGATGTACATGATGTTCAGGGCTTTGGCCACATTGATAAGATTTTCGTCACCTTTTTAGCCCACACTCGTAAATCAATAATATAACTCAGGCCGCCGGTCATTGAAAGCATGGTTTTTCGGTGTTATCATTTTATTTTTTGATAAGGAAATATCAACACCAGCTATCAAAACTTCTTCTTCCGAAGCTGAAGCCTGGGCGATGATTTCGCCGTCAGGTCCGGCAATCAGGCTGTTTCCGGTAAAAGTAAGGTTTTGCTCTGTGCCGGTACGGTTGGCGAGAACGATAAAAACCCGGTTAATCATGGCATGAACCGGAATTGCCTGCTGGGCTTTTCCCGGCAGGACAAGATTTGAAGGCTGGCAAATTATATCGGTGCCTTGCAGGGCAAGGGTTCTGTAGATTTCAGGAAACATCCAGTCGAAGCAAACGAGCATTCCGATTTTTGCGCCGTTTAGTTCAAAAGGCCGTGGCATCAGGTTGCCCGGTTCAAAATATTCCTTTTCATTCATGAATAGATGAATTTTCCGGTATTTCCCGATAATGCCGGTTTTATCAATCAGCAGGGCCGAGTTGTAGATTTTCGAACGGTCGCGTTCATTAAAGCCTGTTACGATGGCTGAATTATTCTGTTTGCAAAATCCAGTCAAAAAACCTACAAAGGCACTGTTTTCGGGTTCTTCTGAAAGTTCAAATACTTCATTTTTATTCTTAAAATTGTAACCCGAATTGGCAAGTTCAGGAAGTACAATCAAATCAGCCTCTTTTGCTTTTTCGAGAAAAGGTTTTAATTTTTCGATATTCTTTTCTGAATTCCCAAAAACCGGGCTAAACTGAATGGTAGCGATTTTCATTTTTGTTGTGATTGAAGTTATGGATCAAAACGACCGGATCTGTTTTTTCTTTTGAAACACTGGTTTTATTCCTATAATATCCAGAGTAGGGAAAATATTGTAAGCGTTTAAAATGCATTTTTAATTCCACTATTTTTCCAATCTTCCAATCTTTTCATTGTCGAATTTTCAAATTTTCAAATTGTCGAATTTTCCCATCCTTCCATCCTTCCTGATTTTTCCTACTTTTGCGACAAATTTAATGATTTGAATCCACTCAAAAAATTAGCCGGACAAGCTGCCATTTACGGGCTTAGCAGCATCGTCGGAAGGTTGCTCAACTACCTGTTGGTGCCGCTGTACACGCGGGTTCTTATAACTTCGGAATATGGCATCGTTACCGAAATGCTGGCCTATGTTTCGATCTTGTGGGTCATCCTTACCTACGGCATGGAAACTACTTTTTTCAGGTTTTCGGAGAGTGAAAAGGACAAACCGCTGGTTTATCATACCGCCATAGTTTCGCTGCTGTTTACTTCGATCTTGTTTGTGGCTGTGGTATTAATAAATACGCAGTCCATCACCGCATGGATGGGCTACATCGGCCATGAAGAATACATTGTTTATTTTGCTTTTACGCTGGCGCTTGATGCTGTTGCAGCGATACCTTTTGCGAGGCTTCGCCAACAAAACAAGGCATTGAGGTTTGCCGTGATCAAACTGGTCAACATCGGAAGTAATATTTTGCTCAACCTGTTTTTTGTGCTGCTCTGCCCTTTTATTGTAAAAAATTATGGTACCGGAATTTTAGCGGAAATCGTCAACAGTTTTTTTAACCCTGACTACCTGATTGGTTACATCATTATTTCTTACCTCGTAACATCGCTTCTGACGCTCATTTTGCTGGTTCCCGATATTCCACTCAGAAGCATCAGGTTTAGCGCCGAACTCTGGAAACGGATGATTGGTTACACCTGGCCGCTGCTGGTGGTCGGAATTGCCGGATCTGTGAACCTTTCGATTGATAAAATCATGTTGCCACGATTACTGCCCAAAGGCACAGATGTGATGTCACAGTTAGGGATTTATGGCGCCTGTTATAAAATTTCGATCATCATGACACTTTTTGTCCAGACTTTCAGGTATGCCGCCGAGCCATTTTTCTTTTCTGAATCAGGAAAAGAAGGATCGAAAAAGCTTTACGCTGATGTACTTAATTTTTTCACCATTTTCGTTGCATTGATTTTCCTTGTCACCATGATGTTTATCGACATTGTAATTGGTTTTATTGGCGTTGATTACCGCGAGGGCGCATCCGTAATTCCAGTTTTGTTGATGGGTAACTTGTTTCTTGGCGTTTATTTCAATTTATCGATCTGGTACAAGCTTTCCAATCAAACCATTTACGGGGCCATAATTTCGGTGATCGGCGCGGTACTGAATATCATCCTCAATTTTATTTTTATCCCTGCTTTCGGTTATTACGGCTCGGCCTGGGCAGTTTTTATTTCCTATTTCGTGATGATGGTACTCTCGTATTTTCTGGGTCAGAGGTATTTTCCGGTGCCATACGATATCCTGAAGTTCTTTTTGTACCTGGCAATACCGGTTGCTCTTTACCTGATCAGCAAAAACATCCCGTTTCCTTCGGCAATAGTCAGGCATTTTGTTAATTCAGGATTCGTACTGCTTTATCTTGCGATAATTTTTAAACTCGAAAAAGATACGCTGGGCGGATTGATCAAGGGAATTACACGAAGAGGAAAAGGTTAAAAATCAAAAAACAAAACTCAAAACTCAAAACTCAAAATTCAAAGGACAAATTAATGGTGAATGTTAAAATCACCTTTTATTGCTGTCATCTTTTTACTTTTTCAAACTTTTAAGTAAAAGAATACCTGAACCAACTATTTTTGCAAAAATTTTTAGCGAATGATTATTAAGATTGTAAATGCTTCAAAACATGCGCTGCCGGCTTATGAAACCGGGGCTTCGGCCGGGATGGATCTGCGGGCAAACCTTGAAATCCCGGTGGTTTTAAAGTCGCTCGAAAGATACCTCGTGCCCACGGGTCTCTTTATCGAACTTCCCGAAGGTTTTGAAGCCCAGATACGGCCGCGGAGCGGACTGGCCATCAAAAACGGAATTACCCTGCTCAACACGCCCGGTACCATTGACGCCGATTATCGTGGTGAAATCAAAATAATCATGGTTAATCTTTCGCACGACGATTTTACAATCAACGATGGCGAAAGGATTGCCCAAATGGTTATTTCCAGGGTCGAAAAGGCCGAATGGCAGGAGGTTGAAGTACTTGAGGAAACACGTCGCGGTGCAGGTGGATTTGGCCATACCGGAAATTTGTAGCTTTACATCAACTTAATTCCCTCAAAATTGTTAAATTCATTGGATAAAACTCCTGGCATAAGCCATTGAAATTCAATCTTAACTTATGTTAAAAAAGAAAAAGCATACAATTATCAACCCCGGCAGGTGTTTTGTAAACCTGATAAATCTGGATATGATTTTAAATATGATAAAAAGGCATACTATTTTCATGGTGCTTTTGGCGGTTCTTTTTGGAAGTTTTACTTCGCCCGAATCACTCTATGCGCAGAAGAAACAAAAAGCAAAGGCAGCACTCACCGAAAACGACCTCTTAAACAGGAAGTCCTTATTTTTTGATGCCAACAAGGAAAGAATTCTTGGAAACACCGATAAGGCCGAGGTTCTCTTTAAAAGAGTTCTGGAAATCGACCCCAACCACGATGCCTCGATGTATGAGCTTGCCCGCATTTACATGAGCCAGGTTCGCATTGAAGATGCTGTTCTTCTCATGGAAAATGCCATCAGGATAGCGCCGGAAAATGTATGGTATCAATTGTTGCTGGCTGATCTTTACCGGTTTTCGCGGCAATACGATAAAGTTGTGGATGTATTCAAAAAGCTGACTGAACTTTACCCCGATAAAGTGGATTATTATTTCGACCTGGCCCTCTCTTACATTATCATCGAAGATTATAAAGAAGCCATTGTGGTTTATGATAAAATCGAATCATTGATTGGGGTTAGTGAAGAAATTTCCATTCAAAAACAAAAGCTCTACCAAAGCATTAATAAGCCATCCAAAGCTATCGAAGAAATTCAGAAACTTGTCAAAGCAAATCCTGACAACAGCAGATATTTGCAGATTCTTGCCGAAAGCTATATGTCGGAAGGAAATGATAAGGAAGCGTTGAAAATTTATGAGAAAATTGCGCTGGTCGACCCTGAAAATCCATACATCCGGATCTCATTGTCAGATTTTTACCGCAAAAATGGCGACGAACAAAAGGCTTTCGAAGAACTTAAAAAAGGCTTCGCAAATCCGGCGCTCGACCTTCAGACAAAAATTCAAATCTTACTTTCCTATTATAGCCTCGATCAGTTTTATAACGAAAAAAAGGAGCAGGCTTATGAATTGTCGGAGATTCTGGTAAAAACGCATCCCGACGACCCAAAAGCATTGTCGATTTATGGCGATCTGCTTTATCGCAATGAGCAGTTTGAAGAAGCACACAGCACGTTTTCAAAAGCACTCAAATACGACAGCAGCAATTACGCAATCTGGGAGCAGATGATGTTTATCGAAAATGAAATGAAAAAATTCGATCAACTCTACCAAACCAGCCAGACCGCAATACAACTTTTTCCAATGCAACCGCTGCCTTTCCTGTTTAATGGTTTCGCCAATATGCAGTTAAAAAACTATGAACTGGCTCTTAAATCGTTCGAAAGCGGTGTTTTAGTGGTTGTTGACAACGATTTATTGTTGGCCCAGTTTTACAGCTCACTGGGCGATGTTTACAATCAGCTTAAAGATCATAAAAAATCTGATGATGCTTACGATAAAGCGCTCCGCATAAAGCCTGACGACGCCTATGTGCTGAATAATTACAGTTATTATTTGTCGCTTCGCAACGAAAAGCTTGATAAAGCAAGGGAGATGGCCCGAAAAGCAACGGAGCTTTCGCCTGAAAATCCTTCATTTCAGGATACTTTTGGCTGGGTGTTGTACAAACTTGGCGAATATGAAGAAGCCGAAAAGTGGATTAAAAAAGCCATCGATAACGAAGAAGCCGACAGTGCCGTTGAGCTTGAACATTATGGAGACGTACTTTATCGGTTGAACAGAAAAAATGAGGCTTTCGATTATTGGCAGAAAGCTAAGCAGGTCGGAGGAGAAGCTTCCGAATTTTTGGATAAAAAAATCAGAGATAAAAAACTTTACGAATAATGGGGTTCAAAATCAAAACATCATACCTCAATATTTTCAGGGCACCAAAAAATTATTTACAGCTTTTGCTGATGGTGTTGATGGTTTCAGGTTTTATTTCATGCCAGAGTAACCGAAACCTTATTAAAGGGCCCATCAAAGACGAAGGCGAAGGATATCTGTTTGGAAAATTGCAGGAGAACCAGTTTAAGTTCAATACATTTTCGGCAAAATTCAACATCGAATACCTCGTTAAACGAAAACCTTTTGAGTTTAAGGGGCAGGTAAATATCGTGAAAGACAGCGCCATCTGGGTTATCTTTACCCAGGATCTGGGCATCGAAATGGCCAGAATGCTCATCACCCTTGACTCCGTTAAATTTCTCGACCGCATCAATAAAAAGTACTTTGTAGGTGATTACGATTTCGTAAATAATTTCCTCAAGACCAACGTCGATTTTGGCGTTCTGCAATCGATAATTTTAGGGAATGATTTCGAATATTACGATAGCGCTGTTTTTAAAGCATCCATTGATAATAAGCAATATAAACTCACTACCACCGGACGGCAGAAGCTGAAAAAGCATGTGCGAAATCTGAGCGATGCCGAAAGGGTTTTTTTTCAGTCAATCTGGCTCGATCCGCAGTCTTTTAAAATTAACCAGATTAAGCTAAAGGAACTTACGCGAAACAGTAAAAAACTTACCGCATCATATGCTGAATTCGAAAATGTAGAAGGGCAATTGTTTCCTTTTAAGATAGTTTACGAAGTAGAAGCCGATGTCCCGGTCAAGGTTAAAGTTGACTACTCCAAAATACAGTTGAATGGACCGGTAAATTTTCCCTTTAAAATTCCGGAAAAATATTCACCGGTTAATTAGTTCATATTAACTTTGGCCAATGCCGCATCCAAAATTTTATAGAGTTGTATTTTTTATAACGGCTTTTCTTTGTATTGTTTTTCAAAATCTGGTTTTGGCTCAGAGCCATAAAAATGAACTTGAGAGCGAAAAGCAACAACTCGAAAAAGCCATCGAGTACACCAATGGATTGCTCGAAGATACACGCAATTCGAAAAACACGACTTTAAGCGAGCTTGCCCTGCTCAACAACAAAATCTCGAAAAGGGAAAAACTCCTTCAAAATTATCGCAAAGAACAGGCAATATTGAATGATTCGGTTTTTATGATGTTGAAACAAATCGATAAATCATCCTCCGAAATCGGATTGTTAAAAGATGAATATGCCCGGATGGTCTATTCAGCCTACAAGAATGATAACATTTATCAGCGAATGGTTTATGTGCTTGCTGCCGAAGATTTTAACCAGGCCTATCAGCGTTTAAGTTTTTATCGCGAATATTCGAGCCATCGCAAAAAGCAGATTGCGCTTATCGAAGCCGCGACAAAAGAATACAGCATTAAGGTTGGAATCCTGGAAATTAAGGTCGCCGAAAACGATGCATTGTTGGCTACACTAAACGATGAGTCGGAACAATTGCAATACGAAAAAGAGCTGAAAAAGGGAACCATCGCAAATTTAAAAAAGCAGGAAAAGGAATTAATCAAAAGCCAGGCAAATTATCAAAAAAAGGCCAGCGAACTCAAAAACAGGATCGAACAAATTATTACCGAAGATATTGCCAGTTCAGTCCCGGGCAGTGTTGCCAATTCAAAAACCGAGCTGAATCTAACGCCTGCCGAAGAAATCGTTTCGAACAATTTCTCTTTAAATCAGGGACGCCTTCCGTGGCCATCAGAGCGCGGTGTGGTGTCGTCGGGTTTCGGCGAACAGGAACATCCCGACCTGAAGGGAATTAAGATCAGAAATAACGGCATCAATATTATCAGCCAAAAAAATGCTAATGCACGCGCAGTTTTTGATGGAGAAGTCACCCGCGTAATTTCGGTGCCAAATTTTAACAATGTGGTCATCATCAGGCATGGCGATTATTTAACAGTGTATTCAAATCTCGATGAGGTTTTTGTGAAAAAAGGTGCAACAGTGAAAACCAAAGAAGAAATTGGTTCCATTTTCACCGACCACGAAAATTTTAAAACCGAATTGCATTTCGAAATCTGGAAAGGAAAAACACTGCTCGACCCTATGCGATGGCTTGCAAATGAATAATTAACATTGCTGTTTGCCAGGAATATTTTGACGGTTGCAAGAATTTCTTTTTAACAAAGCAGTAAGCCAAAAATGTAAAATATTAGATGTATTAACCTTAGTATGAAGATAATCAGGTATTTATTTAATGTTTTTCCTGTTGATAAATCAGGTTTTGTGTATCTTACAAAAATTTACAAATCTGTGATAAATCCTGAAAATGCTTGACTTTGAGTTATTAATGAATTACTTTTGCATCCCTTTGAAAAAAATAACAAAACTTGGGAATAACAATTAACTATGAAACTATCTCAATTCAGATTCAATCTACCAACAGAGCTGATTGCTCACCATCCATCTGACGACCGTGATCATTGCAAAATGATTGTTTTAGACCGCAAAAAAGGAACCATCGAACATAGAATTTTTACCGATCTTCTGGAGTATTTTAATGATGGCGATACCTTTGTCCTCAACAACACAAAGGTTTTTCCGGCCCGTTTATATGGTACAAAAGAAAAAACCGGCGCCAAAATTGAAGTTTTTCTGTTGCGTGAACTGAATCAGGAATCCCGGTTATGGGATGTTTTGGTCGATCCGGCGCGAAAAATCAGAATTGGAAACAAACTCTATTTCGGTGATGACGATGCCCTTGTTGCCGAAGTTATTGATAATACTACCTCCCGTGGCAGGACCTTACGGTTTTTGTACGACGGACCTTATTCAGAGTTTAAGAAGACTTTACAAAGTCTTGGAACCACGCCACTCCCAAAAACCATCCAACGCCCAATACAGCCCGAAGATGAAGCCTGGTATCAGACAATTTACGCAAAACATGAAGGTGCTGTGGCCGCGCCAACTGCCGGACTTCATTTTAGCAGGGAATTGATGAAACGCCTCGAACTTCTTGGTGTTCACTTTGCCGAGGTTACGCTGCATGCCGGCCTCGGAAATTTCAGACAGATCGAAGTGGAAGATCTTTCAAAACATAAAATGGATTCGGAAGAATTGTACATCAACGAAGCCTGTGTTAAGATTGTCAACGAAGCTAAAGATAACCGACACCGGGTTTGTGCCGTGGGAACAACTTCGATGAAGGCCTTGGAATCGTCGCTTACGATTTCGGGAAGAATCAAGCCTTTTACAGGATGGACGAACAAATTTATATTTCCTCCTTACGAATTCAGCCTTGCCGATTCGATGATCACAAACCTTCACCTGCCTATGTCGAGCATGATGATGATGGTTGCCGCATTTGCCGGTTACGACCTGCTGATGAAGGCGTACAAAGAAGCTATAAAAGAAAAATACACCTTCTTCTCCTATGGCGACGCCATGTTGATTATTTGATTTTATTTTGTAACGAAATATGTTAAGAGCTGCCAAAAGCAGCTTTTTTCTTTTAAAGAAGTGGTTGTTATGACAAAAACCTTAAGGCAAAAAGCAGTGGTAATCGTTGCAGGAGGCAGCGGAAAGCGGATGGGCGGTGATGTTCCAAAGCAATTTCTGCAACTTTCAGGGAAACCTGTTTTGATGCATACCATGCACAGGTTTTTCAGTTTTGATCCCAGAATTTATATTGTGCTGGTTTTGCCTTTCGAACATATCGAAACCTGGAACCTGCTTTGTTCACAGCACAGGTTTTTAATTCCTCACCAGGTTGTTGCCGGTGGTGCCGAAAGGTATGATTCGGTAAAAAATGGACTCGAAAAAATCGACGATGCCTGGCTTGTAGCTATTCATGACGGAGTCAGACCTTTGGTGAGCAACGCTACTATCAGCAAGTCCTTTGAACTGGCTGCTGAATCCGGCAATGCGATACCTGCAGTTCCAGTTAACGAATCGCTCAGGGAAGTTGTTGAAGGGCAAAACCGACCGGTTGACCGCCGGAATTTTTACCTGATCCAAACTCCCCAAACATTTAAAGGTGATCTTATAAAAAAAGCATATCAAAAACCTTACAACCCTTTATTTACCGATGATGCCTCAGTTTTTGAAGCAGCCGGAAATGAAGTTCATCTTTTTGAAGGCAACATCGAAAATATAAAAATTACCACCTCCTCCGATTTGAAGATTGCTGAAGCATTGCTTGAAAAAGTATAGTCCGGATTTATGATTCCACTTTTTTAGAAAATTCAAATAGATATATTTCTCAAAGAAGGTATCGCGAATTTGATTGTCACTTAATTTGTAATGTTGTAAATTCTTATTTGTTAAGCTTTGGAACAACAAAGGATACCATCCATTCTGAGGAAGACCTTATGAAAATTTCCGTTGTTTTCAAGGGAAGGCTCGTAGCGAAGGCCTTTGGAAGCGATACAGAAGCAAAGGTTGGCCTGTGTGTTGGCGCGGCTTGTATCGCGTGGTTGAGCCAAACCGTAGAAAACAGGAAATTTTCATAAAGTCTTGACTTTTTCTTTGTTACTTTCTTTTGTGTCAAGACAAAAGAAAGTAAATCAAATGGTTTAAAAGAAAAAGTTAAGAAATTAGATTCATCTACAAAATATTAATATGCAAGATGTTAGGAGGTGTAAACCTCAATTAAAAAAGTCAAATTAAAGAGAAAACAGCAGAAAATGGTTTTCTTCTAAAGTCTGAAAAAAGGCTCCGATCTGAAAATCGGAAAAAGCCCAGACGCCTTACATGATGTATTTTTTCACATCCTCACCGGGCAATTCAAAATCAACTTCCTGTAAAAAGCAAACTGCTGCCTTCATATCCTCATACATCACCTTGTCGTTTTCGATAAACTTAACTTTTTCGCGAAATTTTGACACAAAGTTTTCGATGTATAGCGACGACTTTGCCGGACGGCGGAAGTCCAAAGCCTGCGCCGCATTGAATAATTCAATGGCCAGGATGCGTTCGAGATTTTGCAGAACACGGTAAGCTTTGGTGGCAGCATTCGCCCCCATGCTCACATGATCTTCCTGCCCCTGCGACGATTCGATGGTATCAACCGAAGCCGGAGTGCAGAGTTGTTTGTTCTGGTTTACGATGGATGCTGCGGTATATTGCGGAATCATAAAACCGGAATTCAAACCGGGATTTGCAACCAAAAAATGTGGCAACCCACGTTTGCCCTCGAGAAGCTGATAGGTGCGGCGTTCGGAGATGCTGCCCAGTTCGGCCATGGCGATGCAAAGATTATCCAAAGCCAGCGCCAGTGGTTGTCCGTGAAAATTCCCTGCCGAAATAATGAGGTCTTCATCAGGGAAAATGGTGGGATTATCGGTAACGGCATTTATCTCCATCCTGAAAACGTAGGCCACATAATCAATCGAATCTTTGGAAGCCCCGTGAACCTGCGGGATACAGCGGAAAGAATAAGGATCCTGCACATGAATTTTATGACGGTTGATCAGTTCGCTGCCTTCGATGATGTTCCTGATGCGGCGTGCAGTTTTAATCTGGCCTTTGTGGTGCCGGATTTGCTGGATCAGATCATGGAAAGGCTCGATGCGCCCGTCGAAAGCATCCAGCGACAAGGCGCCGATGATATCTGCCAGCCGCGACAGCTTAAAAATATGAAGGCACAAATAAATCCCGTAAGCGCCCATAAACTGCGTCCCGTTTAACAGGGCGAGGCCTTCTTTTGAAAGCAGTTGAACCGGCTGCCAGCCCAACGTTTTATAAACTTCGGAGGTTGGCTGTTTTTTCCCTTCAAAATAAACTTCACCCATGCCGAGCAGTGGCAGACTCATGTGTGCCAATGGAGCCAGGTCACCGGAAGCTCCAAGCGAGCCGAGCTGGTAAACCACGGGAATAATGTCGTGATTAAAGAAATCTATTAAGCGTTGAACAGTCGAAAGCTGAACGCCGGAGTGGCCATAAGAAAGCGCATGGATTTTTAACAGGATCATCAGTTTAACGATTTCCTGAGGCGCTTCATCACCGGTGCCGCAGGCATGCGACATCACCAGGTTTTCCTGTAATTTGCTCAGGTCTTCACGCGAAATCTGCACATCATGCAGCGCTCCGAAACCGGTGTTAATCCCATAAATGGGATCATCATTTCCGGCCATTTTATTGTCGAGGTATTCGCGGCATTTCACAATTTTGGCAACCGCCTCTTCCGAAAGTTCGAGTTTATAATCTTCTTTGATGATTCGTTCGATATCTTCAAAATCGAGTAGTTTCGAACTGATTTGATGTATTTTCATTTTTGAAATTTTTGAGATGGCAAAAGTACCATTTCAAACCTTTGTGGGTGTCATTTGATAAAAGAAATACCAGGTATTGAATAATCGTGACTAGTGGGAAATTGCTGATTTAATAAAAACAAATGAAGTCGAAAAGTGCTTCAATAATGATAAATAACGGCTTATCATCTTTAACGGTTCTTTCGATATCTTCAAAAACCGGCAGTTTTTGATTCCCATTTTATAAGATTTTGACCAGGCTAAGAAAACCCTCACACTATAGTTTCGGGTTAACCATTTCTATAGTTCCTGGCTCGATACCAGTGATTAAACATATCCTGAAACACCAACAGGACTTAATTCCAACATTTCACCCATCCAATTTTCCCTACGATGGCTAACAGAGTTCAGTATTTACTGTTTTCCATTTTTCCACCAATCCATCTTTCCACCATTCCACCATTCCATCTTTCCAATCTTCCATTTTTCCAGTCTTCCATTCTTCCAATCTTCTCCCGCCGAAGCGGGATTTCGGCTTTCGCCTCAACATTCCACTCTTCCATTGTCGCCCCGATAGCTATCGGGGTTCCACCCTTCCACCCTTCCATCTTTCCACGTTTCCAATATTCCAATCTTCTATCCTTCCACAAAACCCCTACCTTTGCCCAAAATCTTTTTATGGAAAATGAAATCACCTCCCGCAACGATTTAGTTGATCTGGTTGAAAAGGAAAAAGGCCTCATCGCTTACTTTTACAGCGACCGCTGTGCACCTTGTGTGAGCCTTCGTCCAAAGGTAAAACAGATGATCAGCGAGGACTTCCGCTGCATCAGTCTGGTTTTTGTCAATTCGGAACATCAGCCGCTGATTGCCGGGCATTTTGGTGTGTTTGCAAATCCTACGCTTATCGTCTTTTTCGAGGGAAAAGAGTTCCGGCGTTACAGTAAATATATTTCGATAAACGAACTCGGCAGCGACATCGAGCGGGTTTACCAAATGGTGTTTACTGAGGAGATTTAGACCAGCTTATTGCCTAAATACCGCTTCCAAAAGAAAAGGAGTTGTCAACAGGTTTTTGCTGGACAATTTTTGAATTGGGAGGTACATCGCGGGTTACCCAGATGTTGCCTCCGATAACAGAGCCTTTGCCAATCGTGATTCTTCCGAGAATTGTTGCATTCGAATAAATAATCACATCATCTTCAACGTGCGGATGTCGTGGAATACCTTTAATTGGGTTCCCGCTTTCGTCGAGCGGGAAACTTTTCGCTCCTAAAGTTACACCCTGGTAAAGCTTAACATTATTGCCAATGGTAGCGGTTTCGCCAATTACCACACCAGTTCCATGATCAATTGCAAAGGATTCACCGATCATTGCGCCGGGGTGAATGTCGATGCCCGTTTCGGAATGAGCCATCTCCGAAATGATGCGTGGAATAAGCGGAACTTCGGCCCGGTAAAGTTCATGAGCGATGCGGTGGTTGGTCAGTGCCCGGATGGCAGGGTAGCTGAAAATCACTTCGCCTTCGCTGTTGGCTGCCGGATCGCCATGATAAGCGGCCCTTACATCGGCGGCAAGAAGCCGTCGGATTTCAGGCAGGGCGGCAATTAATTGTGCTGCTTTTCCGGCAGCATTTTCATGACATTCCTGACTGTTAAAACTGCCGTTGCCACTGCACGAAAAGCAAATTCCCCGGTAAATTTGTTCGCAAAGCAAATGGTAAGCCATGTCGACATTTACACCGATATGATACGATAAGTTGTCTTTATTGAGTGATGCGTTCCCGAAATAGCCAGGAAAAATAACTTCCCTCAGCTTATCAACAAGTTCACCTAAAACAGCAACCGAAGGCATAGTCTTCCCGTGTAGCGGCATATAAACCAGTTTGTATGATTCGCTGTGCGAAAGGTCGTTAATAGTTTTCTCGATGGTTCCGGAATGTGAATTTTCGATGTTCATATTTTGTATCTTATTCTCAAAATTGATGTTTTTTGGTAGAAATCACAACAACCACGACTCAAAAACAAATTAAATTTTAGACTCATTTGAGTTTTGAGTTTTGAGTTTTGTTATTTCTGGTTTATCAAGGTTAGGTTTTATTCTTCGGTCGAATACAATGAAGTGCTTAAATAACGCTCGCCGGTGTCGCAGGTTATCAGGACGATAATTTTCCCCTGGTTCTCCGGACGTTTTGCAACCTGCATGACCGCCCACAAAATGGCTCCACTCGAAATTCCTGCAAAAACACCCTCTTTTGTTGTCATCAGGCGGGCTGTTTCAAAGGCATCATCATCTGAAACCGTGACGATTTCATCAATAATTTCCCGGTTTAAAACATCCGGAACAAAGCCGGCACCTATCCCGGCAATTTTATGCTTTCCCGGATTTCCGCCTGAAATTACAGGCGAAGCTGAGGGCTCAACGGCCACAACATACAAACCAGGATTTTTCGATTTAAGATATTCGCCTGTGCCGGTTATCGTTCCGCCGGTTCCAACGCCTGCAACAAAAATATCAACTTTTCCATCGGTGTCCCGCCAAATTTCCGGTCCGGTGGTCTGGCGGTGCATTTCGGCATTTGATAAATTTTTAAATTGCTGTGGGATAAAACTTTTCGGGTACTTCGCACTTAGCTCAACAGCCAGTTTTATAGCGCCGGTCATTCCTGTTTCGGCTGGCGAAAGCATCACTTCGCCACCATAGGCCCGGATTAGCTTCCGGCGTTCGAGCGAGGCATTTTCGGGCATGGTAACGATAAGTTTGTAGCCTCTTGCCGCACAAACCATGGCCAGGCCAATCCCGGTGTTGCCGCTGGTTGGCTCTATAATTATGGTGTCCCGGGATATTTTTCCCTGAATTTCGGCATCGCGTATCATGGCCCAGGCAAGTCTGTCCTTCACCGAGCCTCCCGGATTCTGATATTCCAGCTTGGCAAGAAGCGTTGCCCCGGATTTGTTGCTGAATGTGTTTAATCTGATCAGCGGTGTATTCCCGATCAGGTCGGTAATGTTGTTGGCAATTTTCATGTGGCAGTTTATTTTTGTTTCTTTAAAGGATAAGCAATCGAAACGGGCAAAATGTTCAAAATTTATTTTTTGGGACAAAAAAAACGAAAACTTCGGAAAGTCATTCCGGTTTTCGTAAAAAAGAAATTATATCTTTGCAGCCTGTTTTTCGGGATGTAGCGCAGCCCGGTAGCGCGCTTCGTTCGGGACGAAGAGGCCGCGAGTTCGAATCTCGCCATCCCGACCCAAAATCAAGCAGCCATTTACGGCTGCTTTTTTTTATTTCGTAGATGGATAATTTCTCAGAGACTTTGCTTTTTTCCAAAGACAAATAGAAAAATAGCCTTTCAACAATTTGAAGAATGTTGTCTGCTCTATTCCAGATACCGGATATTAATTCCCGGAATCTTCCCGGTTATCGCTTTAAGTTTTCCTTCGATGCCGCTATAAATGCTGTTTTCGAAATATTCGAAGGTAACTTTTTCCGAACCGGAACTGATCTCCTTGATTTTACCTTCACTTTTTGTGAAAAAGCTGTTTTGGTGATAGTCGAAAGTTAATGTTTTATCGCCAATGGAGATTTGTTTGATCTTTCCTTCACTTTTTTCGAAAATGAAGTTTTCGTGATAGTCGAATTTGATGACCTCTGATTCGGTGCTGATTTGTTTGATTTTTCCGACACTTTTCGTGAAAAAACTGTTTTCGTGATACCGAATTTCAGTTGACTGTAAATTGTTCGAGAAAATCTTCCCGTCGTAAAAGACCATCGAATTACCTGACGACCAAAATACAACAGTCACCATTCCGAGGGTATCAATTTCGATTTCTTTTATCTGAATTTTTGAACTTTGATATTCCTCACCGGAATAGCTCCACGTAAAGTCATCAAATAGAATCACTTTATCGCCAAATTGGGTTATCGCCGATATCTGGCACCATCCTGAAACAGGGAGTAAAAGGATCGCCAAAACATAAAACAAATTTTTCATCAGGTTAAATTTAAAGCGCAATATCGAATAAGTTCCTTTGGTAAAAAATGACGTACAAAATTTTAAAAATCCCTTAATTCCTGTTCACAGGCTCCGCATCAGGGTTGAACTCGCCTTCCCAGCGGGCAATTACAGCAGTGGCAAGGCAATTTCCGATCACATTTACCGAAGTTCTTGCCATATCCATCAGTTCATCGATACCAAGGATAATGTAAATGGGCCAGGCCGGAAGTCCAAAACTGGCAGCAGTTCCTAAAAGTATCACCAACGAAGCGCGGGGGACACCTGCAACACCTTTACTGGTGAGCATCAGCGTGAAAACAATGAGCAATTGCCTGTCGAACGAAAGGTGAATTCCACAAACCTGAGCCACAAATATTGTTGCCAGCGAAAGATAAAGCGTTGTTCCATCGAGATTAAAACTGTAGCCGGTCGGCATTACAAATGCAACGATTTTACGGGGAACACCAAATTCTTCCATACGCTCCATCGCCACTGGTAAGGCCGATTCGGAACTTGTAGTTGCAAAAGCGATGGTCACTGGCTCGGAAATGGCTTTGATAAATTTCCTTACCGGAATCCTGAAAAGCAGTGCAACTGGCAGCAAAATGCCAACAAGAAATACGATTAATGAAACATAGAGAGTGGCAAGGAGTTTAAAAAGGTTTACTAAGATTTCGAGTCCCATGTGCCCGATGCTGTAGGCGATGGCCGCGAACACAGCAAAAGGCGCAAAGTACATGATAATCTCGGTGAATTTAAACATTGTCTCGGCGAGTGCTTCTGTAAAAACGAGCATTGGTTTCCTGAATTTTTCTTTAAGCATCGCAACCGCAATCCCAAACAATAAACTAAAAACCACAATCTGGAGTACCTGTCCTTCGTAAATCGACCTGGCAATGTTTTCAGGGAAAACATGAAGAATTATTTCACTTCCGGTTAGCGCTTCTACCTGCGGAATTTCTGAATGGCTGACAGCCTCCGGTACCTGAACGCCTACACCTGCTTTGCTCACATTTATCGCAATCAGTCCGATAAATAACGCCAGTGTCGAAACAATTTCAAAGTAAACCAGCGACTTCCAGCCCATCCTGCCTACCTGTTTTAAATTGGAATGCCCGGCAATTCCCACAACAATGGTAGCAAAAAGCAGTGGTGCAATAATTGTTTTAATCAGACGAAGGAAAATTTTACTGATCACCTGCATGTTTACCGCAATATCAGGCATATCGTGGCCAAATTCAGCACCTACAATCATCGAAATAAGAATCCAGGTGGTAAGCGATTTCTTGTACATCGCATACCCGATAATTCCGGTGATTGCAACCCATCTCATGATCATCAAAAACACATTATTTAATTTGATAAAATCGTAATGGCTGATGACAGTCAAAAGGGAGACTAAAAAGAGAATTAAAAGCAATGCAATCAAATAGCGTCCGGGAACCTTGTTATTGCCCTGACTATTTTTAGTCTTCTGTAATGGAATGGAACTGTTTGCCAATTTGTGAATTTTTTATAATCAATTAATGAAATGCTTTAAAAGTACATAAATCTATGCCAGATAACGGGAACCAAATTTTTTGAGTCCAAAAGTAAAAAAGAATATTACACTTTGGATGATTGTGCGATTATTCTCATGAGTCTGAATAATGTTTTGGTTAAGAACCAGCCAGGACTTAAATAGTCAGGGCAAGTGTAAATTGGTTAAGTGTTAATATTGTTACAAAATCTGTTAATTCATTTGGAGTTTCATTGTTTTTGTTGTAGGTTTGCAAATTCTATCGCTTGTTAAAGTAATAATTTCTTGAATTTAAAGTCAGTAATAATTGGTTAAGATTTTTTCCGGGAGGAGTAACTTTTTGAAGCGTAGAATTATCGTTCTTTGTCATTTTTTGTTATTAGTGTCTGGTATTCAATATCATACTTTTGCACAAGAGACTAACTCGAGTGATTCGATTTCCAGGCTTATTTCGGATGGTGGATTTGAAAATGTAAGAGCAGTCGTTGATGAATCAAAATTAATTGTTGCTTTTGAAAACAGAAGATACAGGTCGCAGGCCAGAGGATTGGCAGAAGTTTTAAAAACCATCTCCAATTCAGGTTGCTTAGAAGAAAATGCTGAAATTTATCTGATTCTCTTGCATCAAAAGGTTCCGATTGTAATGGTAAATTTGGTTTTAAAAGATTATCAAAATTTTGTAAAACCAGAAAGTGATGACATCTTGTTTTCTGATAGCATTTATATAACTTTGGAGTTTGAATCAGTGTGGGGAGAAATAAAATCTGCCGAACCGCTTAATTCATCTAACTACAAGTCTGATATTGTTATTATTCCGCAATTCAGAGCACAATTCGGAAAGTTTACCCATCCTGTCGAATCGAGCATAAACCTGATTCCGGAATACAATACGTCGCTCAGTAAAGGTTTATCTTTCAAGGCTCAGGTTATTGTCCCTCTTTACAACGATTTGGACGAAGAAGGGGATTTGGTAAGGCCAGGAATTATTGCACTTAACCAATTTGTACGATTGAAAGATGATGTTTTTTTTGATGTTACTGTTGGATGTTTTGATAAAAATCGGGCAGGCGGAAATTTTGAGTTGAAAAAATACTTCTCCAATGGCCGGTTATCGATAGGAGCAAATGTTGGCTACACCACTGATTATTCCTACACTGGCGTAGCAACTGATTATCTTGTCGATGAAAATTATCTGACTGCACTATTATCTGCTGATTATCGATATGAACCTTACGATTTGACAGGTAGAGTTCAGGCGGGAAATTTTTTATACAACGAATTAGGTGTAAGATGTGATTTATTGAGACAGTTCAGAGAAGTTACCATTGGTTTTTTTGTTCTTGCTACCGAATCAGAGTTAAATGGGGGCTTTAATTTTGCAATCCCAATTCCTCCACGAAAATACACAAAGCCGAAATATTTTAGGGTAAGGCCTTCTGAGAAATTTTCTTATGAATACCGGGCAAAAGGTTACCCAACTTCAGGCACTATGTACAATACAGAAAATGAGCTATTTATGTTAATGTCAGAATATAATCCTGACTTTTTAAGAAGAAATATTTTATTTGAGATTAAAAAATATTATTAATTTTGAGCACAGAAATTTTAGACAATTAATTAAACAAGGAGTAAATATGAAAAACAAAAACTATTCGCGGTTTTTTGCCCTGTTAATTCTTGCTGGTGTTTTGGTTTTTGGATTTAACCAGTGTAAGAATGTTGGGCCTTCGGAAATGCCAGAGCCAACCCCGTATGTCACAAGTCAGTTAAAGCTTACGGTTTATGACAGTGATAACGGAAGTATTCTTCAAGGGTACAGTGTTAAAGTAATTTTTCCTGATGGAACCACAAAGGATTTTACAAATGAAAACGGAACCCTTAACATTGATCAAACAATGGAAGGCAACTATATTGTAACTGCCTCTAAAGATGGTTATCTTGCCGAAAATGAAATTGTTGAAGTTGAGAAAGTTGTTGAAGAGAATATTTCTGCAGTAATTACACAGCAAGATTTTTACCTTAACAAAAAAGGTAATGCATCTCTTGTTACTCCTCAGGGAACTGTAATAACTGTTGCAAGTGATCTTGCACAGAATACAACCATCCAATTTCCTTATGGTGCAATATCAAATGATCAAAATGTTGTTGTCTCATTTATTCAACCGCCTTATAAAAATGGTGACCTGAAAGTTCTTGGCGAAAGAGTTTTGATTAATGGGTATGATTTCTCCCCAGATCTTACTTTCCCACAAAATTTGAAACCAACCATTAATATCCCGATCAATGTACAAAGCGTACTTGATGGCGGAAAAATATTTTTTGGCTCATTCGATGCTCAGACAAATTCATGGGAATCAATTGAGGGAACTTTAAATGCTGAGAGAAATGTAGCATCATTTGAAATGCCACACTTTTCAGCCTGGTACACTTTTACAGGTTACAGACTGGTGAAAAATGGTACTTCATGGGCACCATGGTCATTTGTTAGCGAATCAGAAGTTTGTAGTGCAGGCGCATGTGGAACTTACATTTTTACTGTAGCTCCTTCTTCATTAATTAATGAATTAATTTCTTTAGGTTATTCAATTAATCTGAAAGTAAAAGATACAAGATGTGTAGGACCACACTTCCAATGGGCACAACAACTTTATGCCCGTTGCCAGTTAATTGATTACAGCGTTTATGATTATACTGGTCAGCTGATGGGAAACATTCAGGTTCCTACCAAAAAATTCCAATGGATGGTTGACGAATGGTATTGCCACGATCAGGGCGGTGGAAAATAATCAATCATAAGTTAAGACTTGAAAAGCATGAAATTGACACAGACAGTTTCATGCTTTTTTATTTACCAGAAAATTTGCAGGTTGCAGTATTTAATCAATATTTTTGCTTTTAATTCTTAATTACATTCAGGAAATCATGATGAATTTACTTTCGAGACAATTACGTTTTCTTTTCTTACTTTTATTTTTAGGTTTTGGAGCCAAATTTTCATATTCACAGCAAGAAAATACAGGTTCCGGGAATTTTCAACTCTATAGTACCGGACTTTCGGTAGGTTGGTATAATCCGGCCATGGATTATTGGACAGATGAATCCGAATTTAAAGATGCAGATTTTAAGGGGGCTATTGATGCTAATGCTTTTTTGAACATGAAAATCATTCCCGATCTTTATGCTCAGGTGGGACTGGGGTATTGGCAGGAAAGTGTAGCGTATGATCTTCAGGGGTTTGGGAACACAACCTTGTTATTGACTGGAATACCCATTAGCCTGGATTTTAAATATCATATTACTCCCTTTAAATTTTCGGTGGTTACACCCTTTGTGGGAGCAGGTAGCGAATTTTTATTCCTGCAAAATAAGATGGTTTTTGACCTGAATGATGACCCCGAACCTCAATGGGGGAAAACAATGATGGGGCGTTTTATTGCTGGGTTTGAAACCAAGTTGTCCGCTCAATTTGCTGTTGATTTTGAGTTTCAATACAAATTGGGTAATTACAAACAGGATTTTAAAATAGAAAATCCAGATAACCCGGACGATACTAAAATCATTACCGAAACAATTTCATTAAATGGACCAAAGCTTGCGATAACATTGAAGTATTTGCTGTAAACAGTTGTCACAAAAAAAAAGAAAACCGCAAAAGCTTAAAGCAGTTTGCGGTTTTTTTAATATCAAAAAGTTTGCTCTATTCCACAAACCAGGTTTCTCCGCTGTTGAGGAGATCGTCCATGCATTTGATTTTGCTCTTAGCTTTGATCTCGGTAATCTGTTGCTCCATTAAATCATCATAAGTTTCAGATTTGGCCGAACGAATTACCCCCATTGCAACAGGGAATTCAGGGTAGGACATTTTTGCAAGCATCAGATGAATACCAGGATCCTTTGAGTGTTGGTCGTGAACCAGCAAATCCTTTTCAGTGATGCCGTTTTCACCTATGTTAACAACCTCAAGCCGGGTACCATTAAGCCGGATACCTTTATCACGGTTTTTGCCAAATATCATCGGTTCACCATTTCGCAAGATCAGTAGTCGCTCCTCCCGGTTTTCTTTATCGGTAAGCATGTTATAGGCGCCTTCATTAAAGATCACACAGTTTTGTAATACTTCAACAACAGAAGTACCATCATGTTTTGCAGCTTCAAACATGATTTCAGTCATGAGTTTTGGATTAACATCTACACCTCTTGCAAAAAACGTTCCCTGTGCGCCAAGCACCAGTTCGCCTGGATTAAAAGGATGTTCAATGGTTCCGTATGGTGAAGTTTTGGTATGAGATCCTAGCGGAGAAGTTGGTGAATACTGGCCTTTGGTTAATCCGTAAATCTGATTATTGAAAAGCAACAAATTAACGTCAATGTTTCGACGGATGAGATGGATGAAATGATTTCCGCCGATTGCCATTGAGTCGCCGTCACCGGTAACAATCCAAACACTAAGGCCAGGGCTGGCAATCTTCACGCCAGAGGCAATAGCCGAAGCACGTCCGTGGATGCTGTGAAAACCGTAAGTCTGAACGTAATAAGGGAACCGTGATGAACATCCGATGCCGGAGATAAATGCAAAATTTTCCTTTTTGTATCCAATTTCAGGAAGTACTTTTTCGACAGCTCTTAAAATGGCATGGTCGCCACAACCCGGGCACCATTTTACCATCTGATCGCTTTTAAAATCCTCAACAGTTAATTTAACTGCTGATCGCTCTATTGTATTGATAATCGGTTCCATAGTTATATCTCCTTCAGGATATTGTTAAAATTATTCACTAACTCAGCAACAGTAAATGGCAATCCTTGTACTTTATTATATTGTAGATAAGGTATTTCAGGGAAGTTCATTCGTAAGTACTGAACAAATTGTCCGCTGTTTAATTCACAAACGACCACCTTTTTGTAGCCCGAAAGTACTTCTTTGGTATTTGATGGCAAAGGGTTTATGTATCTGAAATGTACATGGCTAACACTTTGGCCCTCACTGCGCATTTTTTCAACTGCACTGTACAAAGCCCCTTTTGTCCCACCCCAGCTTACAACAAGCAGATCACCTTCGTTATCGCCAAAAACTTCCTGCAGCGGAAGCCGTTTGGCAATAAGCTGAACTTTATCTGCACGGTATTTCACCATTTTTTCATGGTTTAATGGATCTGTCGAAACCTGGCCTTCGATATCCGATTTTTCCAACCCTCCAATCCGGTGGCGTAAACCCTCGGTTCCGGGAATAGCCCATTGACGAACCAGCGTTTCGGGATCACGGGCGTAAGGTTTAAATGCTGAATTTGCTGCTGCAATCGGAGGATGAATTTCGGGCAAATCACTCATTTTTGGAATCATAAATAATTCTGAGCCAAAACCGATGTAACCATCAGTAAGTAAAATTGCAGGAGTCATGTGCTCGAGCGAATATTTTGCTGTTTCGAATGCTGCGTAAAAACAATCAATCGGTGATGATGCTGCAATAATAATCATAGGTGCTTCACCATTGCGGCCAAAAAGAGCCTGCAAAAGGTCGGCTTGTTCCGATTTGGTTGGCAAGCCGGTTGATGGCCCTCCACGTTGAACATTGACAACAACAAGTGGCAATTCGGTGATTACTGCAAGCCCGAGTGCTTCGAGTTTGAGTGAAAGGCCAGGTCCTGATGTTGTTGTGCAAGCCAATGAGCCGGCAAAACTTGCACCGATTGAGGAGCAAACACCTGCAATTTCATCTTCGGCCTGGAAGGTTTTAACGCCAAGATTGCGGTGCTTGGCTAATTCCATCAGAATTTCGGTGGCGGGGGTGATTGGATAAGACCCGAGGAACAAAGGGCGTCCTGATTTTTCGGAAGCAGCCATTAAGCCCCAGGCAGTAGCGATGTTTCCGGTAATATTGCGATAGCGTCCTTTTGGAAGAACCGATTTGCTGACAACTGTTGAAGGGATCGCTTCGATGGTGTCGGCAAAATGAAAACCTGCCTGGAGAATAAGTTTATTTGCTTCGGCAACAACAGGGTTCTTCGCAAACTTCTTCTCAAGAAATTTAAGCGTAAATTTTGTGGGTTTATCAAAAAGATAGTATAAAATACCAAGTGCAAACATATTCTTGGTGCGGTTTACCGACTTCTGATCGAGCTTTAGTTCGCGCAGGGTTTCCTGAGCAATTTTTTGCATAGGCGCTTTTATCAGCGTGTATCCTGCGAGACTACCATCGATGAGTGGATTGCTTAGATAACCGGCTTTTTCGATGGCTTTATCGTTAAAATTGTCTTCATCGGCAATAATGGTAGCGCCTTTTTTGGCCCATTTAAGATTCGTTTTTAACGAAGCAGGATTCATGGCAACCAGGACATCGGAAAGATCGCCGGAAGTATGAACTTTTTTGCCAAAATGAAGCTGATATCCCGAAACACCTGCTGCTGTATTGAGTGGTGCACGAATTTCGGCCGGGAAATCGGGGAAAGTGGCAAGGTCGTTGCCTGAAAATGCTGCCGTATCTGAAAACAAAGTTCCGATAAGCTGCATGCCGTCGCCTGAATCGCCTGAAAGGCGAATGACAACCTGATCTAATTCCTGAATGTTTGCTTTTTTATGTGTCATTTTTCGACTTTTTTTGAAGTGGACAAAGTTACATACTTTATTTCGTCCGGCTAAAAGGTTTTTAAGAAAAATAACACTGGTTTTTTTGATGTGAAACAAAACCTCACAGGTTTTTCAAACCTGGTAGGTTTTATGGTTTTTGATTAAAGTAAATCTTTCGGTTATTGGCGAAAGCGCAGCTTAATATGAACAATTTCTGGATGGTTGCCGATGCGCACGTGCGGTCCCCAGGTTCCGGCGCCGGATGATACATAAAAGTGTGAGTTTTCGATTTTTTTATATCCCCAGCTTAATTTAAAAATGCGTTCGGTGGCATAGTTTAACGGCCACATCTGACCGTGATGGGTGTGTCCTGAAATCTGAAGATCGACCTGGTTTTGGACGGCTTCGGCGAGGTTAATGGGTTGATGATCCATGAGAATGACGGGAAGGGTTGTATCGGTTTTGCTGAGAAGTTCGTTGAGGGATTTTCGTTTGGTGCCGGTGAAGCCGTTCATGCTGAGATCTTCGCGGCCCGCAAGGTAAAAGGCGTTGTTGATGAGCAGGGTGGTGTCGCGGAGGAAGCTAATATTGAATTTGCTGAGGTATTCGACGGCTGCGTTTGCTCCGCCAATGTATTCGTGGTTTCCGGTAACGGCATAAATCCCGTAAGGGGCAGATAAGGTGGTGAAAAGTCGTCCGAGGTTCTTTTGAATGACGGGTTGAAGTTCTTCATCGACCAGATCGCCGGGGAAAAGGATGATATCAGGCTTAAGTTTTTGAATTTCGGTGATGATTTTGGTGAGGTGTTTTTCGCCGATGATGTGTCCGAGGTGGATATCGGAGGCGAAGGCGATGTTTAATTCGGTCATCCCGGGGACATGCTTATCGACATCAATTACAACTTCTCTTACCTTTAAATTATTGGCGTTATGGTTTCCTACAATCATTAAAGTTATGGTTACAACTATCGCGACAGCGAGTGAAGTGGCTTTTACAATTGCCCAGTTTGCTGTGATGATGGCCGGATAGAGCGTAAGATTTCCTGCGATAAGCCTGATGATATCGAAAAGTAAGATAAACATTAAAAAATAGAGCATTGCAGCAAACCAGAGGCCACCGTAAAAGGCGAGAACATCGGCAAGGCCGGGGGGTAGTATTTTTGCGGTGAAGCGCATGAATAAATAGGACATGGAAAAGAGGAGAAAGGCTGTAACATATATAATGAGCACCGGTTTTGGGGCGAAATTGTGGAGTGCCTGCCAGCCGCGGATAAAAATAAAATAGTTGAAACCGGCGTAGAGCGTAAAAAACACTCCGAAGAAGATGAACATCTGATATCCTTTCATATTTTGATTTTTTGACTAAGGAACAAGAATCGGTGCATTTTGTTTTGTGGTGATGGAAAAGGGTTATGATTTTGTGATTTTAGGTTGATTTGTGATTAAAAGAGGTTTTTTGTTTTGTATTTGGAGATTTAAACGCAGAGAACCGCAAAGGTAAGCGCAGAGGGCCGCAAAGGGAGAGGTCAGAGATTTACTTTATCTGCCGCGAAGTCATTTTTAACTACCGCAATATCCTTTTACAATGGTCGGAGAGGGTTTTTAGCTACCTGGATTAAGATTTAAACGCAGAGAACCGCAAAGATAAGCGCAGAGGGCCGCAAAGGGGGAGAAGAAATAAATTTTTTATCTGACACCAAGTAATTTGTAACTATCGCAATATCAATTTTCAGTAATCAGAGAGGGTTATTTATTATCTGGATTAAGATTTAAACGCAGAGAACCGCAAAGGAAGACGCAGAGGGGCGCAAAGGGAGAGAAGAAAAAAGGATTTGATGTGACGCGAAGTCATTTTTAACTGACGCAATGACATCTTACCATGGAGAAATAACATCTGACAGTGAAGAAATAGCGTCTGTCGTTAGAGAAATGAGGTCTGTCGGTTGAGAAATGACATCTGTCGGCTGAGAAATAACGTCTGTCGGTAGAGAAATGACGTCTGATGGTGGAGAAATGACATCTGTCGGTTGAGAAATGACGTCTGATGGTGAAGAAATATCATCTGACGGTGAAGAAATGGCGTCTGTCGGTTGAGAAATGACATCTGTTGGTAGAGAAATGACGTCTGTCAGTAGAGAAATGACGTCTGTCGGTAGAGAAATGACGTCGGTTGGTGGTTGAAAGTGAAAACCAGATCAGGCTTTAAGGGGTGTGTAGGTTTGAAAGAATAAATTTATGGGTTAAAATTTGTTTTTTGGCAAAACATTTTTGAAATTTGTTTCTTCATTTTAAAATAGATACCATTATGAATGCAAAACAAATTAACAAACTGAACATGTTTGAGGCTGTTCAGGCTTTTCTGGCGAACACACAGGCTACCTGGACTTCGATTGCGGCTATCGGGACAACTAAACTTGAACTTGATGGCAAGATTACGGCTATCCGTACCGAACGGCAGAAGCAGGAAAAGGATGCTTCGGGACTGGTGACAGAGCGTAAAATGCAGCGCGAAACGCTGTTGCGACTGACATTGAAAGTGAGCGGCTCGCTGCTGGCGTATGCGAGTGTGACGAATAATGCAGAGCTTACGGGGATTGCGGATTACACGAAGTCGGAGTTAATGAAGGCGCGCGACAATATTTTTTACGATAAGGCGCGGATTATTTATGAGGCCGCACAGCCACTGGCCACGCAACTGGCTGGTTATAATATTGTGGCTGCTGATATTACACAGTTTCAGACGTTGCTTGGGCAGTTTTTGACGACTATTCCGAAGCGGCGTAATGCCACGGCGGTGAGCAAATCGGCTACAACGGCTATTGGCGGGCTTTTTAAGGATGTGGATGCAATACTGAAGAATAAACTTGATAAGCTGGTGCTTTCGTTCCGGGTTACGAATCCGGATTTTTATACGAATTACCTGAATGCCCGGATTATTGTGGATTTGGGGGCGGGGAAGGGGCCGGAGGAGGTGGTTCCAGTGCCGGAGGTGTAGGTTGGAAGGGGGGTGTATTTAACGTTCGGAAATATATGTAGTTGCCGATTGCGGGTTGCTTCCTGTCGAGCCACACAAAGGCTGTTGCGGGCTGAAAACTTCCAAATTTGCACGGAAACGGCAATTATCATATATTTTTTGTTAGCAACAGTTATTTTGTTTTTCTAATAATTTCAAATAAATCTTTTATTCCACCAGATTCATCCTCATTCATAATCGAATAGCTTCTAATCTCCTGTCTTAAATTCTCCATCTCAATATAATATGTAACCTTTTTGTTTGGTCGGTTTATTGAATCAAGCTTACTAAAATCGATTCTATTAATTAAATCTGTCAACTCAGTCCAGCTCTGTCGATTGAACTTTATATGGGTTCTATATTTTGTCCCTTTAATGTCTAGATAGTTCATTATTGGAGTTATAGAGAATACTTTTTTCTTCACAATGTCAATTTCATATTTCTCTGTCAATAAGGTAGAGTCTCCATTATATGAAATTGTCAACCTTTCAATTTGTCCATTATTACTCTGAGCTGTCGAGATCAGATTTAGAAAAGTCAATATAATTATAATTGTTATCTCTTTCATAGTTTATGACGCTCTTATAATTGTTGCTAACTAGTAAATAGCTGCAAAAACTTGTTACTTTTTGAAGTTTTATTTCTCATTTTAACAGTCAATGTTACTTCTTAATTTGGACAAAGCTAAGGATAATTTGATTGGGGTTGGGGGATGTGGGTTAATAGTTTTATAAAATTTTACGGGATAATAGTGGATTTGGGGGCCGGGAAGGGACGGAGGGGGGTGTAACACCGCAGGTGTAGGAAGGAGGGGGATGGGGTTTTAACGGTGGCGGTATGAAAAGTTGCCAACTGCGGGTGATTTCCTGTCGAGCCGAAAAGCAGCCCGAGCGGAAAGATGCCCACCGAAAACCACTGCTGCCGCGCTTGACGGGTAGCTGAAGTTATTGGCTGGGCTTATTTTACCCTAACCTTATTATCGGATTTTACATTCAATGTATCGTTAAATTTGTCTATGGAAATCTTCATATAGGTTGTGTCTCTATCATTGGAAATCTTGAGTTTATCATTGATAATTTCAACTCTGTCAATTCCTTTTGTTTTATTCATCTCAACTATTTTCAGAACGTTTGTCAATAGAATCCCGATAAGAGAAACAATAACTCCAAATGCTGTCCAATTGATTTTTCTCGATGTATTCCGTTGTTCCTGTTCTGCTTTTATTTCACTGTCCGTTTTGAAGTTATTCTTGACAAAATGGATTAAGGAATCATTTGGAACAATTCGTTTTTTCGCAATCCTGTAGATTAAGCTAACTGTTTCTTTATCTTCAAGAGGATAACTTACTTTTTCTTCACGATTGCCGAATTTACTACCAAGTGTCGGTAAATCAATTTCATCTGTTAAATAAATTTGTCCTTCTCTTTCAAGATATTCAAAAAGTTTTGCAACAAATAGAAACTTATTATTTAGCTGTTTTGTAATTTCAGAAACGCCAAGATTGCCATATGTATTTGCAATGTTGTCAAGGTATGTTTTCTTAATAATTACAGAACAATCAGTCTCTGAATTTAACGTGATATAAAAATTGGGATAAAGCTCAAAGTCCAAAATGTTTCCCAAAACATTAAGTCCGCCGGGAATTCCCTCAATCTCAACGATTTTTCCGAGAATTACTTTCTCATAGTCACTGAATTCTTTCATTGTGTCGATTTTTTAGCCTTGCCAATAACTAGTAAATATCTCCATAAAGTTGTCACTTTTTAATGTTTTATTTATCATTTTAACAATCAATGTTACTTCTTAATTTGGGCAAAGCTAAAGATATTTTGATTGGGGTTGTGGGATGTGGGGGATTATTTTTTTTGTGTAACCGTAAATAGAAGACTTTTACCAAATTAAATGATAAATGGAAGCGATAATGTTTGGGCGTCTGCTTCACTTCATGGGAAATACAAAAATCCTCTTTTTGCTATTTGGTAGCAAGTTTTGGCAAGCCAATCCGCTTTAATACATCATTAGCTTTTGCTAACTTTTCGGGAAACAGGTTTTTCCCTTTGTATTTTTCCAATGTTTTATCAATTACTACAATTGGAGTTTTCCGTTTGTTTAGTTCTTCTATTTTCATGATGCAAAATTAATTGTTTTTCGTTTAACTACATAGCCTTCAAAATTTGTTTCGTTTTCGAATGGCAACCATTCGTCGCCAAGTTCGCCATAAATATGGAAGTCGTTGAGTACTTCATCCAGGTATTTGTTAATTCCCATCCGATAAAGCCGAGTTCGTGCGGTTGTGCTTCCTGTTGCGTAAACCCAGGCTTCGGGATATTTGTCGGTAAAAGCATAAATTGCAGAAACTACTGTTGCTAATACTTTTTCGGTGTCGTTGTTATTTGAAACAATACGATCGTTTAACTGCCCGGTTTCTTCGTCTTTATCACCAAAGGCAAGGTTGTAAAAGTCTTTCAAATTTGTTTCGGTGAATACGATCAATTTCGGGATTCTTCCTTTTGTTCCTTCACTTACAAACTCAAAAATTGTTAAATCCTTTTCAGCTTTCAATTGATATTTTGGCTGTTTCATAAGATTTTTCTTTATCAAATATTCAAATTATCAGCAAAGCTAAAGAAAATTTGATTGGGGTTGGGGGATGTGGGGGAATTATTTTTAAAAACTTTACGGAATGATAGTGGATTTGGGGGCCGGGAATGGAGTGGAGGGGGTGGTGCCGGTGCCGGAGTGGTAGGGTAGAGGGGGATTGAGATTAACGGTTCACGGATAAAAGAAGTTGTCGAAGCGAAGCGCAGGCAATTTGGGTGAGGCCTGGCAAGAGTTGAACCGTTTATCCGCTGATATGCACTCTGAGCTGTCAGGCGGGAGTGCAAGATGGCAAGGAACCCAAATGCTTTTATAGATTTCGAAAATCTGCCGTAAATTATTCTTTATAACAAAAATAAATATTTTCCCTTTTGAGGCCATATTTGTTGATGACATTCTTATCCAAAGACTCAAAAAAATTATCACATCTTACTTTAAAACCAGATTGTTCGAGACGGTTCAGGTAATCTTTTCCGTAAATTCTTACATGGTCACTTTGACCAAATACTTTCTCGCGTTCCTTTGGATCCTTGACTGTAAAATCTTCAAAAGTCTTTTCTATGTTTTTAATTGGTACCTGCAGAATTGCAAAACCACCAGGCTTTAGAATTCGAAATAATTCCTGCATAGCTTTTCTGTCATTTTCTACATGTTCGAGAACATGGGAACAAAAAATAATATCAAATGAGTTATCAGAAAAAGTCAGCCTGGTAATATCTTCTGTTTTCATAGCTCTATGTGGTTCAATGTCTATACTCAGATACTCGATATTACTGTAAGATTTTAAGAGACTGGTTATAATCTTTTCTGGCGCAAAATGAATAACTTTTAATTGTTTATCTTTAGGGAGAATCTCTTTAAGGTACAAATAGTAAAGTCTATGCCTTTCCAGTGATCCACATTTAGGACATCTTGCGTTTTTTCTGGGTTTTACACCAAATGGTAAAAATATTTTTGCTTTCCAACCGCAGA
>CAJATL010000373.1 GCA_903944895.1 uncultured Bacteroidota bacterium | reverse complement strand
GGCACGGAGGACACAAAGAATGGAACCACGAAAGCTATCGAGGGGAATGTTGAGGCGTTAGCCGAAATCCCGCTTCGGCGGGAGAAGAATGGAATGTTGGAATGTTGGAATGATGGAATGGTGAATGTTCAATAACAAATATTGAAAGATGAGTATCGAGTGTTGGTTGATGAAAATTGAACCTGATTTAACAAAAAATTGGTGGTCTTTTAAGGTGATTTTGTGATAACATAGGTCTAAGGTTCCTCTAAGGTAGCTCTAAGCTAAGTCTAAGCAGAAATTGATCAAAATCCGGGATAAAACTGGTAAAAAACCTGCATTTTTTGATGCAGGTTAAACGGTTTTCATAAAACTTCAGGTAAAAGTATCGGATCAGATTACGTGGGTTTCCATAAAGAGGTTGCCTGGGATTGGATATCGACAACACGGATTAGGATTATAGTGCTCTAAGGATGGATAGAGGCATTTGGCAGGTGTTTCCAAAATGGAAATGGTCGGCAGCCTTTACGAATTTGAAAAGATTATCAACGCCCTCGATGCCCAATTTACCTGCAATACGAGCAAGTTCCAATAACTCTGCCCGGGTTGAGCGGGTATCTATGGTTTTGAATCTTTGAGCTAAAGTGAGCGCATCTTCCTGGGTAAGGTTTGTGGTTTTTCTAATATCGGCAATGGCATCAGAGAATCTTGCCATACTCGATAAAAAACCAGCAATTGTTGCTGTGACAGCAGCAATTCCTGCTGCAGCCATAAAAAAAATACCTTGCAGATGGTTTGCCTGATCTGCAAGATTTTGGAAGGTGGATTTTGTTGCTGTTGATGAAATAATTAAATCCTTTTGACGGGTGTTTACAAGTTTTAATTGTTCGGCTAATTTTTTATGTTGTTCAGTTCCCGGCTCTATTTGCCGAAGGATTAGGTTCAATTCTTTCTGCCTTTGGGATAATTCCCGAACAGTAAGTTTTTCGATACCCAATGTTTCGATGATTTTATCATGTGCGGCTTTATTCTTTTTTAGTTCTGTTGTAAGCCGATTCCATTCCGCACTGCCTTCAGGTGCTTTTTTGATTTCTTTCTGAAGTGATTTCATTGAATTTTCCAGCGCACGTAATTCTTTACGTGCCTGGTCATTATCAATGATAATCTGCAATTGAAGCCGGTCGATACTTAATTTACTCATAATGGAAGGATTAATCGTTGGTTAATGAATGAGGCTTTCATTTTCTCGAGCAGTTCGGTGGGTAGTTGTTCGCTCAGTTTTGCGATAAGCCTGTTTTGAGAACCATACGCAGTTCGGGAGTACCAATTCGTATTTTTGATCTTACCGAAATTTCTATCAATACTGAACAGCGCTTTATTGGTGCTGTTTTGAGATAAAGCCTTTCTGTTCCGGGTAATTTTGTGCCAGCGGATTTCGATAAAACGGCCATAATCAGCAAACTCCATTTCCAGTTTGGGAAAAGAATTTTCGGCCACGATGTTGTAGTCAACACTAAAAGAGAGGTTATTTGACTTGTTAAGCCGGAGTTTGCTGATTTTCTTTCGTAACTCATTGCGAAGATATTTGCCATGCTCTTCAAAGATTTCTTTGATGAGCATTGTTACTGCCTGTGAATAAACATTTTCATCCATGAGGCGAAACTAAAGATGGATGGAAGGATATGAAAGGACGATTTAAGACAAATAAAATCCCGCCGGTTGGCGGGGTTAACGGAAAAGGCTATACGCAGGGTGGGATTTAACCGATGAACTTCCTACGAAGTGCTGCTTTCCGAATACTAATTTCCTGACAACGAAGCACTGAAACCCGACTTGCGGATAGCCGATGCAATAGCCAAGTGCTTTGTTTTCTGTCGTTTAGTCGTCTGTTTACTTTTTGAAATACTTTTGTATTAATGCAAGTAATTCGGCTCTGTTAATGGGTTTTGAAATATAATCGTTACAGCCCGCTTCAATTGCCTTTTCTCTGTCGCCAAATAGTCCAAAAGCTGTCTGTGCTATGATGACAACTTCTTTATTAAATTGTCGGATTTGCCGTGTTGCTTCATAACCGTTCATTACCGGCATTAGAATATCCATCAAAATTAAATCAATGTCCGGATTATTACGACTAACTTCAACAGCTTCACTGCCGGTTCCTGCTATTAGAACATTTTTGCTAAACTTCTTTACATCAATAGTAATCAGCATTTCCGATGTTTCATCGTCTTCGGCAATTAATATTTTCAGTCCCGAAACTCCGGGATTAACCTGGTTCTCTTTATCTTGTGGCTGAACCACTTTTCCAACAACTATTTTTTCTTCAGATAAAGCATTGTATGGTAAGGTGAAATAAAATGTAGAACCAATGCCTTCTTCGCTTTCTACCCAGATTTTGCCACCTAACATCTCCACATAGGCTTTTGATATTGACAAACCCAATCCTGCACCCTGTCGAGCCATTCTATTGGTAATATCAGCCTGAATAAAACGTTCAAAAATGGCTGACTGTCTGTCTTTTGGAATTCCAATTCCTGTGTCTTTCACGTAAAATTCAAGGAGTTCACCTTTTTTTAGATAACCAAATTCTATCGTTCCTTCTTTGCTGTATTTAATGGCATTTTTAACAAGATTGGTGAGAATTGAATATACTTTCTCATTGTCTGTTCTGATAGTGGCTTCTTTTGCCGGCAAGGTGTTTTTAAAGAGAAGCTGCATCCCTTTTTCTTCAACCTGGGGTTTAAAGAAGATATAAATGAATTCGATTTTCTCGTTAATATCAGTGTCCTTAAAATTAAGATTCATCAGACCAGCTTCAATTTTTGAAATGTCAACAATGTCGTTTATGATGTTAAGCATTCGGGCGCCACTTTTCTCGATGATACTGATGTACTTCTGCTGCTCCTCGCCTGAAAGTTCAGGTTCCTTTAGCAAGTCGGCAAAGCCTAAAATGCCATTCAAGGGGGTGCGGATTTCGTGGCTCATATTGGAAAGAAAAGCGGATTTAAGGCGGTCAGATTCTTTGGCGTGGTCCTTTTCGATGATTAATTCTTTCTCATACTGCCTATTCTCTGTAATATCATTTATCACTCCAACCAAATATTTTTTCCCAACTGAGTCGGTATATAAAGTTTTCTGTGTAACAATATACTGGATTTTTCCTGTTCCATCGGTAAGCTGTTCCTCATTAATATTTTCTTTGCCCGATTTAAATACTTCCCGGTCTTTTGCGATGAAAACCTTCATTTGCTCATCCGGGAAATATTCAAAACCGGTAGTGCCAATAAGTTTTTCAACAGGAAGGTTAAGAAGCGAACATAACGCATCGTTTACCAAACAAAATCTATGTTGATCGTCTTTGACGAAAATAGGCGAAGCTACAGAATTAATAATCTTATCCAGAAAATCCTTTGATGCTTTCAATTCTTCTTCCGCTTTCTTGCGTATTAGCGCATATTGAATGGTTTTACTAAGAAGATTGCGGTTTAAATCCTGTTTTAAAATATAATCCTGCGCCCCTTCTTCAATAAGCGATAATGATAAATCCTCATCTTGCATTCCGCTTACCAAAACAACAGGAGTCTTTTCAGCAATTCTCATTACCGTATCGAAGGTGTGTTTTCCTCTGCTGTCGGGCAAATTGAGGTCGAGCAGAATCAGTATAAATTTATATTTCCTGATATACTCGCATCCATCTTTCAAGGTTTCAGCAACAACCAGCTGGTAATTATTGGAAGTAATTTCTTTCAGCATCTCTATAATTAACCTGCTATCACCGGGATTATCCTCAATCAGCAGTATTGTTTGTTCTTCGGCATTTTTCATAATGTGGAAGTTTTTACTGGTATGGTAAAATAAAAAGTAGTCCCTGCGTTTACAGTTGATTCAAACCAGATAGTTCCTCCATGCCGCTCAACGATGCGTTTGCAAATGGATAGCCCCATACCGGTTCCGGGGTAATGCTTTACTGAATGTAGGCGCTGAAAAATGGTAAATACCCTGTCGTGATATTGCATTTCCATTCCAATTCCATTATCTGCTACCGAAAATTGATACATATTTTTCTGCCTTGTACAGGATATATGTATTTTCGGCAATTCCATTTTCTTTTTAAACTTAATCGCATTTTCAATTAGGTTTTGAAACAACCGCATAATCTGAGCTTCATTGGCCGTAATAACCGGTAAATCATCGTTGGTTATCAAGGCAGTATTCTCACGTATCAATTGCTGAAGATTTGAAATAACCTGCCCCAAAAGAGATGACGTTCCGACTTGCTCATTCATTTCTGAGTGGCTGCTTACTTTCGAGAATTCCAATAAATCATTGAGCAGTTTTTGGAGGCGAATTGCCCCATCCACCGCAAATTGAATATAATCGTTTGCATCCTGGTCTAATTTATCTTTGTACTTGCGTTCGAGCAATTGGGTATAGCTCGAAATCATACGTAAAGGTTCCTGAAGGTCATGGTTAGCCACATAAGTAAATTGTTCAAGGTCTTTATTGGAGCGTTCGAGATTTTGTAATGTGATATTTAATTTATCTTCCGCCAGTTTGCGCTCACTAATGTCGATAGTAAAGCCATACCAGGTAATACTTCCGTCGGCTAATAATTCGGGTGTTGATTTGGAAAGTAACCATTTTATTTCCTGATCGGGTAATTGCACCCTATATTCACAAGAAAACAAGGTAAAATGTTCCGCAGAATATTCAATGTCGCTGATTAGCCTGGCCGAATCTTCAGGGTAAATTAACTTGACAATCTGGGTAAAGTCGTCGATTACGTCTTCAGGCGAACATCCGTAAATATTTCTAATCCCTTCAGAGGCAATAGGAACACAATAGGTTCCGTCAAGTCGCCTTGTAAACTGAAAAACCATGTCGGGAACATTTGATAAAAGCTTTCTAAACTGAATGTCTTTTTCGCGCATCGTTTGTTCGGCCAGATTGCGCCTGGTAATGTCGATGATGGAAGTATTAAATAAAAGCGGATTGTTTCCTTTATCGCGTTGAACAGTTGTGCTGATATCAACCCAAACAATGTTCCCGTTTTTGTGGATGTATCGCTTCTCCCAATGCGCGGATTCTTTCTCTCCTGAGATCAACGAATTGGCAAACTTTTGATCCCGTTCCAGGTCGTCAGGATGTGTGATTGTTTGCCAGTTCAACGCCGACAATTCCGCTTCAGAATAACCCAACATGTCACAGAATGCCTTATTCAACTTCATCTTGCCATCGGCAACAGATGTCATCGACTTTCCAATAGCAGATTGCTCAAAAATAGCTTTATATTTCTCTTCGCTGATCCGCAATTCTTCCGCTTTTTTCCGTTCAGTAAAGTCCGACATGATTACACACACATCACCGGTAACGTCCGGTGTCAATGGGCTGAACGAAAGGTAAAAATACAAGACTTCATTTTCCGGGCTTAAAAAGGTAATCTCTCCACTACTTTTTCCTACCAAACCGGAATTGAACAGCCTGGTGAAAGATGGTTTCTCATTTTCACCAATAAACTGACAGAAGCTGGCTCCCACGATTTGTTCGGCAGGACGAGCCACTAATTCTGCAAACTGACTGTTGCAGTATATGATCGTCGTATCGGCCATGAGTGTTGCTGCGCCTTCGTGCATCTCTTCCACCATAATACGGTAAGGCGTTTCGGCTGAGGTGAGCGAAAATATCCGTGCACCTTCGGCGCCTGAAACGACAATTGCATCCACTTCGCCATTACGGATGGCGAAAAGTGTTTCTTCTGCTTCGGTTAAGCGCTGAAACAGTTCCTCATTTTCGGACCTGAGTTGTTTTTCTGCTTCAGATACTGATTTATTTGCCATTGCACTATTTTTTACCGGGGATGAAAATCCTTTATTTTTGATTGGCCCTTCGCAGATCGAGCCCCACCAGCACTCGATCGGTATCCGACATATCGCCGATGATCCGGCGTAAGGGAAGCGGCAACTGCTTGATGAGCGTTGGAGCGGCAATAATCTGTTCTCCTGCTGCCAGATACGGTTTTTCATAAAGATCAACCACTTCAAGCTCATATTGTCCCTTTAAATGTTCTTCGCAGATTATTTTTATGTTTGCTACTGCACGGTTCGACTGTGGCGTTGAACCGGCAATGTACAATCGCAGAAGGTATTTCTGTTCGGTGCCCGATGCCGCCAATTCTAAAGCCTCGTTCGCCAATTCTTTATTGCTTTCAGATTTTTTCATCTGGATTGCTCGTTAATTCGTTTGAAATACTCCTTTGAAATAAATCAAGACCTACCAACACACGTTCTGTATCAGAAAGATCACCGATTATTTTCCGGACAGGTATGGGTAGTTTTCTGACCAGTGTTGGTACTGCAAAAATCTGATCATCGCCGGCAAGCTGAGGATTTACAAGCAGGTCGATCACCTCTATCTCATACTTGCCATCCAGTTTGTCTTCGCAAATTGCTTTCAGGTTTTTGAATGCATTGATTGATTTAGGCGTTTGCCCGGCCACATACAATCTCAGAACCCATTCATCACCTGTTGATTTTACTGACACCCTGATTTGAGCGTTTTTTTCCGATGTTTTAGTGTTAGAGTTCATCGATTCCGTTTTTATAGTTTAACTTCAATTGATTCATTATTCGGGATATCAGCCTGTCTGCTTCTTCCCATTTCTTCACGGTCTTCGGCCAAACGCAAGGTTCGCTCCTGTTCAGTGATGATAATTTTGAGCGCTTCGGCCTCATCTTTTTCAAATTCCAATTTGATCAGTTCAATCTGTGCCAGCATCGCTTTACGCTTCCGTTCCATTTCAAGTTGTTTCCGCTGAATCTCCTGCTTACTAAATAATTTTAACGCACTTTCTTTCGACTCCTGTGATGACCTTGCCGAGCCTGTTAAAACTCCCTCCGGACCGACATACACATCCATCAATTCCACTCCGTGATCGGTTAGCAGAAACTCGCGGATTTGATTGGAGTGCTTCATTCCCCGCGATTTCAGGATATACAATCCCCGGTTACGTTCGCCTCCGATTTCAATATCACGCAGAAGCAGCCATGTATCAATCAACGACGAAACGCCAAGATCTGTCTGCTCCGTAGCGGATTGTAGGCTGGTCAGGCTGGTCAGGAACCCGGTGATTTGGTGTAATTTCAAATAATCGATCAAACGGATCATCATCAATTTGGCTTCCATTTCGTTGGTGCCAATGATAAAACTGTTGATCGGGTCAAGAATAACCGCTTTCGGGTTAAAATCGTTCACCGCCCTGAACATGTTCGCAAGATGCATCTCTAAACCACAAAAAGTTGGCCGGATGGAATGAAAAAGCAGCAATCCTTTTTTTACCCAAAATTCCAAATCGATTCCGATGGAAAGCATATTGCGCATGATCTGGTTTGGTGATTCCTCCAGGGCAAAATAGAGGACTTTTTCGCCGCGTTCACAAGCCGAAACAGCAAAACTTGCTGCTGAACTGCTCTTGCCCGAACCGGCTGTACCCGAAACAAGAATACTGCTTCCCCTAAAGTAGCCTTTGCCTCCCAGCATCGTGTCGAGCCGTGGAATTCCGGAGGAGATCCGCTCTGAAGAAACCAGGTAATCCAATCCGAGTGAAGTGATTGGAAGAACCGAAAAACCGGTTTCGTCGATCAGAAATGGAAACTCGTTGGTACCATGAGTCGAACCACGGTATTTTGCCACACGGAGCCGCCGGGTAGAAGACTGCTCCGATATGCGGTGGTCGAGAACAATGACACAATCGGAAACATACTCCTCCAATCCCTGCCGGGTAAAAGTTTTGTCGCCACTTTCGCCGGTTATGATGGCTGTCACTCCTTTATCCTTCAACCAACGAAACAAGCGTCGCAGTTCTGCCCGCAGCAAATTTGAGTTGGATAGTCCCGAAAAGAGCGATTCGATGGTATCCAGAACGACGCGCTTGGCGCCAACACTTTCAATGGCATAATTGAGCCGGATGAATAAGCCTTCAAGATCATATTCTCCGGTTACTTCGATCTCACTTCGCTCGATATGGACATGGTCGATGAAAAGTTTTTTTTGAGCAATCAGTTCGTTCAGATCGAACCCGAGCGAAGCTACGTTGGTAGCAAGTTCTTCGATGGTTTCCTCGAATGCCAGAAAAACGCCGGGTTCGTTGTACTGAAGCGCTCCGCGAACCAGAAATTCCATGGCGAACAAGGTCTTTCCACAACCTGCATTTCCGCATACCAGGGT
>CAJATL010000372.1 GCA_903944895.1 uncultured Bacteroidota bacterium | reverse complement strand
TTGTTTGCAGTTTGTTTTTCAGAAATCCTTCGATGTATTCCTGGTCGCTGTATTTTTTTTTGTCCATAAGAAATTTCGATTATTACAACCCCAAAAGTACACAGATTAGATTAAAAAGAACTTAACTTTTTATGAATTGGGATATCGCTTCTCCAATCATGCAATATTCTGCGGTTTTACAAACAACTCCAAACGCACCTTCTCACTCCACCAAAAACTTGCATTTGCCCACAGCCCCATCGTTAGTGTAAACAATGGCAACATACATGCCCGATGGCCAGGATGAAATATTAACTGTAGCACCTTTCTGACCCTGAATAACCGGCTCGCTGTGCATGAGTTTACCCAATAAATCATAGCAATGGAGCCGGATGTTTTGATGAAGTTCAGTATTTTCGAGATCAAACTTTACTTTATCTTTTGCCGGGTTGGGATAAGCCTTTATGGGTATGGTTTTCAGGCTTTCGAAGTATTGTTCCGGTGTGGGTGTATCTTCGATACCAACAACGGCCATGCAATCGGTAATATCTATTTCTTCAGAAGGCGGTATTTCCTTGCAAAGGCTATCGTAAACAAAACTACCCTGGTTAAAAGGTGCCGAACCCAGGGTATCGTTGAGTTTTAGTAAAAGAATATCCTGTTTGTAAGTAACCGGTTGCTGTATCGTGTGAATGATTAAATAATTACCGTCAGAGGATCTTATCATACGTGGATCTCCTGCCGGAAGCCTAGACATTGTATCCTTTAAATAGATATTTGCATGAGTATCAAGCACAAATTCTCCCCATGGATTCCATTCATAATTTTTTCCATAGTTCGAAACAGCTAAAAACAAACTATCATTAATCCTTTCGATATCACTTATATAATTACTTTTGATACCAGTCCCAATGCTTTCATTTAAAATCTGCCGGTAACCCAGTTCTTCACCCTTTTTATTAAAAAACATGATAAGTGAATTATCACACTGATGGTTGTTTTCATCAATCCATCGGGTTCCTACGCCCATATAAACCGAATCGTTAAATTGAAGGCCTCCATAAACCATTCCAAAAATTGAATCGGTGTAACCTCCAAAGGGAAAAACATATTTTTCATTAAACATACTATCTAATCCTATAATTAAAGGGCGTAAATAGACATGGTTAGGATTGCCGGGAAATGCCCAATAACAATCACCATATATTACATATCCGTTCCCGAATTTATCTATTTTACGCGGCCAGGTGGCATCCAACAATGGGTAATCATCTATGGAAGCATAAGGTTTTATCCACAAAAGTTTCCCGTCAGGGTTAAAACAATACAAATAGATTTGTACAGCACAATAAACAGTCAATGATTTATTTGCAAATTGTAGTGCAAGTATGTTACCGTTATCTAAGAACATCACATCAGTGAAAAATCCATCAAGACGTATTCCAGGGTCAAACATCCTGCACCATTGCTTTTCGCCACATGAATCGAGTTTTACAATACTCGCCCAATAATTACCCGAAAAATCAATAGCAACTGCTGATGCAGTCACGATTTCTCCTTTTTCGTTTTGATCAAGATATGATGGATAAACTACAGAATTATCATATACAATATGCTTTTCCCATAGCATTTCTCCATTAATATCAGTTTTTATTAACCAGTTGCTATGGAAATGCATACTTCCCCCACTTAATAAATAACCCTTATCGTAACACTCAATTAAATCACTGTTCCACTCATCGTAAGCCGGCGTACCATAAAGTTTTTCCCATCTTTGTGAAAATGAAGCTTGCGTGAGAAATATCACAAGTATTAATAAAATTGCTTTTTTCATAATTTTTTAAAATTAACTCCCCAGCCACCAAAGGCCGGGGAGTATTTGTTTATAATTACCTGATAATGCTTAGTTTGGTGCTTTCGATGGTTTTTGAGCCGGTTTTTAATACGATAAAGTAAATGCCCGGTTTCCAATTATGT
>CAJATL010000371.1 GCA_903944895.1 uncultured Bacteroidota bacterium | reverse complement strand
TTGTTTGCAGTTTGTTTTTCAGAAATCCTTCGATGTATTCCTGGTCGCTGTATTTTTTTTTGTCCATAAGAAATTTCGATTATTACAACCCCAAAAGTACACAGATTAGATTAAAAAGAACTTAACTTTTTATGAATTGGGGTATCGCTTCTCCAATCATGCAATATTCTGCGGTTTTACAAACAACTCCAAACGCACCTTCTCACTCCACCAAAAACTTGCATTTGCCCACAGCCCCATCGCTAGTGTAAACAATGGCAACATACATGCCCGATGGCCAGGATGAAATATTAAGGACAGCTTTTTTCTGGCCTGGCACAACCGCTTCGCTGTGCAGGAGATTTCCAGTTAAATTGTAACAAAAAAGTTGAATGTTCTGATCATTTATTAAATTTCCGAATGTAAATTCTACCGTCTTAAAAGCAGGGTTTTGGATTACCGAAAATACTTTCTCTGTTTCGATTGACTGAATACCTACCGGCTGCACAATTATCAGATCAAAAGACTCCCAATCGGTCATAAAATTCCAATTCATAAGTGGAATACTAATTATTTCGTAGCCGGTATTAAGCGGTATTCCTGTAATTATGCCTGTTTGCCTGTCGATATGAAAATTATCGGGCAAAATATATTCGTAAAACCAAACCGAATCGAAATTGTTGGGGGTAATTTCGAGTTGAAACTCATAAGGAATACCAACAAAAGCAGTGTCTATTTGATTAGTTGTGAATTTTGGCCCAAGATCATCGCCATAAAATTCACACATATTTAAAGGGCTATAATAAATCACCTCATCATTCAGTTTGCAACAAAGTGCATCCCAGATACCACCTATTAATTGTGACCCTCCACTGTACATTACACCACGTTCGCATCCAATACCTTCAATCCAGGTCTCACAAAAATGATATTCATTTTCGTTCTGATACCAATAACCCAGGTAAAATCTCTTTGTAGAAATGTTATTAACCAAAATGGTGTCAATTTTATAGCAAATAAAGGGATCGACATAATTAGCATCGCCAAAATAGGGGTTAAAAATTGGCACTGTATCGAATAATTGAAGACTGAAATCATAAATGAGGCCTTCGTATCCGTTTAAATTGCGATAAAAAACCTGCTTGCTTTCAATGTCTTCACGAATAAAACCTTTTAATACCCAATTCTGTTGTAAAGAATCATCCGTTTCCCAGGCATGTAAATATTCCTGACTATTCAATACGGTATCTCCTTCAAACTTAGTAAAAATGGTTGTACAACCGGATGGAAAAAATCCGTCTGCTAAATAGCAGTTTATCATACTCCATTGCTTTTCATGATTAACTAATGGATCATAATTCTGGCAAAAGACCTGCAAACTGGAAATAACTAAAATAAAAAAAAATAGAATCCTTTTCATAGCATTAAGTTTTTTATTATTGATTAACTACAAATTTACTTTTCCCCACCACGCCGCCGTTGTTGTAAACAATGGCAACATACATGCCCGGGGGCCAGGATGAAATATCAATTGCGGCGCCTCTTTGGCCCTGAATTACAGGTTCATTGTACATGAGTTTCCCTAATAAATCGTAGCAACGGAGCCGGATGTTTTGATGAAGCGAAGTGTTTTCGAGTTCAAAATTCACTTTATCTTTTGCAGGATTGGGAAAGACCTTTATGGGTATGGTTTTTAATCTTGCGTAATATTGTTCCGGGCTAGGTTGATCCTCTATGCCGGTAATGATTACACAATCGTTCATACTAATTTCTCCCGACTGGATTTGCCCACCGCACAAACTATCGTAAACGTACTGATTGGTATCGAAAGGAACAGATTCGAGGTTTTCATCTATTTTGTATAGATAAATGTTATACCAGGTTGAGTTAGGTTGTCTGATGTCATTTGCAATCACAAATTTTTTATCAAGTGTTTTAATTATTTTCGGGATATGAGTCAAATTTGGCCTACTTTGAAATTTGAACAATCTTGCCGATGTATCGATAATAAATTCACCGGATGGGTTTTCCGATAAATCAGGACCAAAAAAACCCCCACCAAGGAATAGGGTATCATTTATTCTTTCAATATCTCTAATTTCATTGCTATTAATGCCCGGTCCAATTTGTTCATTTCTTATTTGGCTAAAGCTAATTTCTTTGCCATTTTTGTTGAAAAACATCAGTAATGAATAATCAACAAGATTTTGAAATTTCCGAATCCCAACTCCCATATAAATAGAATCATTTAATGGAACGGTTGCATAGGACTCCCCGAATACAGAATCAAGCGCATAAAAAGGTAATATCCATTTTTCATTGTACAGTGAATCAACCCCAATAAATAAAGGGCGCAGATAAACATGATTTGGATTATTGGGATAAGGATAATAACAATATCCGCTTATAATATACTCTTTGTTATGTTCTGTAACAGTATAACCTGCCCGATGTTCAATTAGTGGATGGTTTTTTTTGGAAGCGTAGGAGTTTATCCAGAGCATTTTGCCATTTTTATCAAATCCACTAAGGAAGATTTCATCAATCTGCTGTTCCGATTCTAATTCCATTAATACAATTACTTCATTTTTTTCATTAACCAGAACATCAATCGCAAATCCGTATAAAAACGCTCCAAAGGTTAAAACCCTGCACCATTCTTTTTCACCACAAGCATTGAATTTAGCAATAAAAGGCCATGATCCATTTACCCAAATAGTACCTGAAATATACATATTACCTTCGTCATCGTATGCTGCAGCTTTTCCCAATAACGTATAATCGGTATGTTTAGGAATTTTGTCCCAAAGTAAGTTACCATTGGCATCTGTTTTAATGTTCCAACCATTATTACCATCACCCGCTGCACCTCCAATAATATAAATGCCTTTGTCATAGTATCTGGTAATACCACACAAAAACTCATTTCTGGACGAAACACCAAAATATTTTTCCCATCTTTGCGAAAACGAGGAATAGTTCATCAATAAAAAAGCAATCAATAAAACTGTGTTAAAAAAAATCTTTTTCATAATACCATGATTTTAAAGTCAGAAAATCCCACATTTAAAAGGCGGGATTTTCTGACAAGAATTTGTTTATTTAATTACAGAAAATTTGCAACTTTCGAGCAAAGCACCATTTTGTTTTAACGACACAACATAAATACCTGATTCCCAAGAGCGTGTATCAATGAGCAACTGATCGTGGAGCGTTGTTTTGTTAACAGTATAATTAATAATACCTTGTAAGTCACAAATTTCGATGGTCATATCCCCAGTATTTTCAAACTTGTATTCGATAATCAGGTAATCCTTTGAAGGATTGGGAAACACCTTGATTAATTGCGGTTTAGTGGTTTGTATGAGTTTATTATAGTTTTCGAAAGCCTCGGCCGATTTAAACATGTCAGGTAGCAATACCGGTTCAACATACGTTAGCTGGTCCAAAGCCAATAAAATATTCCGGGCAAAACTTCCGACAAGGGCGTCGTCGGCTTCCATTATTTCATAGAGTTCGGCAACCGTTGTGCTATCTGCCTGCAGGATGTTAAGCGAATCATATTTATAATCTGCTAAAATATTGTAATAAGCGATCAAATTTTCGTTTGAACTAAGTTGCCTTGCACTGAGCGAAAATTGTTGTGGAATGCTATTCAATATTTCTTCACCTGCTTGAGAATTTCCGATGTTTAGATAATGAAATGCAAGCGCATATTTCGACTGCAGGGTATTATCATTTAATAGAAGTGAAGTAAGGAGTTGGTTGGAATTGCTATTATTTGAAGTATCATACATATAGTAACGATACAAATTATTTAATGCCCTTGTTTTTTTTACGTTCCAACCGGTAAGTTTCGATTCGGTTTCTTCCTTGATCGATACAAGACTCCGTCCATTTAAAATTTGTGCCTTCATGTAGTCGGGCAATGGATTAAAGCGCTCATCGAGTTTGGTCATCAATCGCTCCGATTTGGCTGTACTCGGGTTGGCTACCATAATATCACGTATCATTGCATCCGGAAAAACGTCTTCCTTTTCAATAGCTGTGCTTACCACGGTATCGGAAACAAAAGGCGAGGCATTCATTAATTCGGAATATAATTGAAGTGTTTGTTGCGGGGCACTGTTATATACTTCCGATTGCATGGCCTCAGTATTACCTGCATCAATTAACAGGTCAAGTAGGTTTTGAATAGAATCAATTTTCTGCTGTGATTCGGCCATGTTTTGTATAAATTCCTCCGATCCGCCGGTGCCTCCGCCGCCACCTCCAAAGCTTGATGGGCATCCGTCTTCGTATGTCCATAGTATTGGGTATGTAGAAACTGGAAAGGCAGTAACTGAGTTTGTTGTATAATCAATAGGTTTTACATCACTATTTGAATTGACAAATGGATAATAATAGTTAATGTGCTGTAACTGGTTATTGATATCATCAAAATCGCCATCCGGTTTTGTGCTTTCAATATAGAACAAATTTCCGGACATGGCAGTTGGATCGGGTGAATCAGCTCCCTGGTTAATGGCAATTCCCAATTGTGGGTCATCATCCTGCATGTTGGTGAGGATGGTAATGTCATTATTACATTCGTTAAAATCGTTACATTTAATACATAATCCGGTAAGGCCATTAATGCTACGGTTTTCGTTCTGGGCAAGGATACTATAATTAAGCCCGGTAAAAGTATTTCGATAAACTTCATTTGCATCGCTTCCCGAATTATTAATTACCAACCCATTTCCTTTTCTTGTAGCAGATTCATTTATAAATTGATTTTCTTCAACCTGGTAACCGGTGGAATTATCGAGGTACAATCCATAATTTTCGAGGAAAGGGCTGGCGTTTTCCCATGGCTGGAATTCACAAAGGTTTATTTGCGATCCTGTTGTTGCAGAGGAATAAATACCACGCAGGTTATTATAAAAAGCAGATTCCGTAACCGAAAAATTATCAGTTACCTGTATTCCAAGCGCCTTAATTCCGTAACACAGGTTACTGAAAGATGTGGTAAATACGCCGGAATTATTCGTCCCGGTAACATTAAAATTGGAACTTACAGCAAGAATCCCGGTAGGTCTGTTCAGGATGCTAATATTTGTTCGTGCATCGTTCATGGTTACATGCGTAAAGCTTACCCCATCTATACTGCCGAGTTTTATAAATTCTTCAACTGTAGTTCCGGCAATAATGTTGTCGTTGACTTCAATAAGGCAATTTGTGAATTTACTGAAAGCAACATCTCCGCTAAAAGGTAAGAACCAGGCTGCTTTTTTATTATTGATAAGGCTGCTATTGGAAACCAACACAATTCCACCTGAATATTCAGGCAGGCCATCACCATTTGTTTCATTAATCCTGGTGGCCAGAAAAACACACTCAGCATTACTAATAGTAGAATTACCAGAAACGCCAACAAAGCCTTGAATATAAGAATTTCCAGGTGCCTGGTTATCACCCCAAACCTCAATTCCTTTCCATAATCCTTCATTGTCGTTTGTAATGGTTGTTCCGCTTACAATTAAATCTGCCTGACGTTTAACAACTATCTTGTGACCTTCGGCCATATGCAAAATACAACCAGGGTTTAGGGTCAATTTAATATTTTCTTCGATGATAATATCATCACAAGCATGGATTTCACCACTCCAGTATGTATTACTGGTAATTATTAAAGGTGTTTGCTGAAATACGGGCGTTATTGTTATATTATCAATACCAATATTTTGTTGAGGTGGATAGCTGCCGAATTCGCCAACAAATCTTATTTTATTAATGTTTGAAGCCAGCTCGACAATAACATGGTGCCAATTGGGATCTTCCAACCAATTATTTGCACTAAAAGATTCATCCCATGTAGAACCATTATCAACACTGGTTTCAACACTAAAAATTGGCGGAGTACCATCCTCGTAGTGTCTGAAGAAATAAAAATCCAAAGACACCGAACATACTGTATTAAAACTAATTTTAGGTGACTCAAAATACACCTTATCACCTGGTTCAGGATCTAAAAATATTCCGTCCAATAACATATAATTAACTCCATCGTAAGCTCCCGTTGGCCCATAAGTGGGATTCCATGTTGCTCCGTGATGTTTTAACCAATCAAAGGAATCATCACCTGCCTGTTTCCAATTATCGTAGCTATTGCCTTCAAAACTTGTATTGTATGTATTTATAATGCTACAGAATCCATTTTCATCAATAGGTCCAAGCGAAGCATCATGATCATTACCGTCTTTTTCGCCGGTACATTCTTCACAATTGCCTATTCCCCAATTAAGATATCCGTCGTTATCTTCGTCCCTTATCAAAATATCCTCTTCGTCATAATTTATCGAAGTAAGTGGGGTTTCTTCATTTATGTTAATTTTAACATAATTCTCCGGCCTTTCATAAAGCCTGATACACCAATATCCATCCATACCGGCTTGGGCTCCATAACTATTCTTAAATATCCAATAGGGTACATCTGTCTCTGAACTGAATGTTGGAACCTCGAATATTTCATCATCATCAGTCATATACTGTTTGCCAGCACTTAATACATCAAATCCAACAAGTGTAATTGCATGATTAGAAGCAAGGGGAGGAACTTGCAATAATTGTAATGGACCGTAAGTCATTAAATCTCTTTTTAAATCTTCAGGTGTATAATTACCTGGATAAGCAGAAGTAATTAAATAACTACCAATTGAAACCCTTTCGTTAGGAGGATATTGTTGTTGGTCGCACGGAACATTTGTACCGACAAAAGGAAAACTTGCTTCATCTATTACGCCAAAATCGTCTATCACGTCAAATGCTTCATAATTCCCTCCCATTAAAACTCCAGCACAATTGTTATAAGGTGGATTCATCTCATCGGAGGCAAGTTGTTGCTCGGATAAATCGAAATTAATAGGTTGATTATAGTAAAGGTTGGCAAATCCCTCAGTTACTGCAATAGCAGAAAATCCCGTACATGCACCAGTGCCAATCCAAACACCCCCGGAATTGGTACATTCAGGATGGGAAATGCAATTCCATTCATTGTTTATTAAACAGCCATCCTGACAATTAACTTTTGTCATCCAACCACTTCCACCAGGATTATAATATGGTGTGTTTTCAATATTTGCATCATGCCTTTCACGCCAATCAAATCTTTCAACAATGTCATAAGTAGGATCATTCATCGTCCCGTTTTTATTAAAAATTTCAAAGATACCTACTTTGTAATAATCAAAGCCATAAGCACATCGTGCAAGCCCACTCTCTTCATTAAATTTATCCTGGTAATACATTAACGAAAAATTTGTTATTCCAGCCCTCCAAAGCATACCCTTCGACTCGAGGAATGTGTTTAACCGGGCTATTTTTTCATTATCTTTTGATAACTTAACCTGGTATTGTAGTTGCGTTGCATCCTGTACTGATGAAGTTGCATCCTGAAACCGATCAAGATGCAGCGTTGCGTTTGTAATTTGAAGAGAGAATGAATTAAAAATAAATCCATTCAAAAAACAAGTTTCTTCACATTTTTGAGCAAAGGAAAAACTCCAGACAGTGTCAAGCATGGGGTAACTTTCATAAACCATGTATTCAAGCCCGCTTGTGTCGGCAATAATAATTCGTACAAGGCTAGTGTCACTGAAAAATTGAATATGACCACTTACACTAATTCCAAATATTTCCTGAGTATTCGAAAGTAAAATGGTTGTATCATAAGTAAAAGATTCGTTAACTTCGATTGTGTCATTAAAAATTGGAGTCTGACTTTTAACGGACATGAAGTTTGAGAAACAAAGTAATAGAAATCCGATCAAAATACATTTAAGATATTTCATAATTAATTTTTTTTTCGTTTAAAAAATCGTTTAAAATTAAAATAAATTTGCTTAGTAATCAAATGGATAGCCTGTTTAAATAAAGTAATAGCTAATTACCAATTAATTATCACAATCTACGAAGTATCAAATTATGCTGTCATGTTTCCTCCTTTGTTAAAGTTAAGATTCATCATTGTAAATTCTACACAGTAAGCTTATTGGGGATAATCCTTTCCTACTCCACCACCACCTTACACTTCCCTTTTATCTGCCCGTTGCTAAAAACTGTTGCCACATACATTCCTCTCGCCCAGCTACTCACATTTAGTCGGGCAGCTCCCTGGTGAGGCGAGATTTTTCCGGTGTGTACCTGTTTGCCAAAGACATCGAAAACTTTAAGTTCCAGGTTATCAAATAGGCCGGTATTCTCAAATTCCAAAAGGATTTCTCCGGTGTTGGTGGGGTTGGGGCTGGCCGTTACCGGGATGGTTTGCAGCTTTTGGTTGTAGGCCTCCAGCGTGGGTATTTCGCCGATGGCGGTTATTACATCGCACCCGCCCAGATCAATTACGCCAGATTCGATGGAGTGACCGCACAAGCTGTCGTAAGTGTAGTTGCTTGGGTAAACCGTATCCTGCTCTAAGTTTTCGTTGATTTTGTAAAGTAAAATATCGGATGTGGTTTGGTTGGGTAAGCGGTAGCTTGCATTAAGTGTGAATTTTTTATCAAAGGTTTTTGCAAGGTAAATACTACCTCCCCTTGTATTTTCACGAATGGCATAGTTGAAAACGATTCCGGCTGTATCTACAACTATATCGCCGTTGGCATAATTATCTACCTCATCATACATATAACCTGTTGCTAAAAGGTATTTGTCACCTTCTGTTTGCTCCACACCAAAAAGATAGCTGCCCAATACCTCAGATCCAAATTGTTCATCTTCAAGTATCTTATAGCCAATCTCTTCTCCCTGGCGATTAAAAAACATCAGCCAGGCACTTTCATCATAATCGCCAAACTCGTTAAAATACCTGTACCGGCCGACACCCATAAAAAGGGTATCGTTAATCGGAATAACGGTTTCGGCCTTACCCAAGAGAGAATCATTTATCCCAAATTCAACTATCCATTGTTCCTCAAAGTCTTCATTGATGCCAATGAACATTGGGCGCTGATAAACATGGTAGGGATTAGGGCTATTGGGGTAGGGTGAATAAACATTTCCGCTAATCAAATAATCATCTCCAAAATGGCAAATTCTTGCTCCATAAGGATCTCCGTAGTAAGGATGATTTTCATGGGTGGCATACCCTTTTTTCCAAATTAAATCTCCTTCCGGTGAAATCCGAAACAAAATAATTCTGTTGTTATTTGAAAGGTCCTCTTCCGGCATATAAGCTAATCCTAAAAGATCACCGTTGTCAAGAAATATGGCATCATTAAAATATCCAACATTGTAGCCATCAATAGCCAAAAGCCTGCACCATTGTTTTTCACCGCATGCATCCAGCTTTACCACGAGGGGATATTCCACGGGAAGATTCTGCTTGAGCAGTCCAAAGACATAAATATTTCCTTCCTCATCAAATATGGTTTTTGCAGGGCTTACTATATCCGGATTAATGCCAATTTCAAGATCCCACAACTTATTGCCGTTGATATCTGTTTTTACAAGCCATCCGTGGCCTTGAGATCCGGATGACTGACAACTTGTAATAATGTATCCGTGGTCGTAGTGCTCGATGATATCCCTGCTATCCTCTGATGTACCTGGATACCCAAAGGTATGTTGCCATTTCTGGCCCTGGGTGGTGATGCTAACCAAGAAAAGTCCTGCTATCAGTATCAGTTGTTTCATTTCAGAATGTTTAAAAAGCCTCCCGGCATAATCACCGGGAGACTATTTGGATTTGTTGTTATTTTACCAATGTGAATTTTGTGGTTTCGATCACCTTATCGTTTACTACAAGACTAAGAACGTAAACACCCAGGGTCCATCCTTGGGTTGTTACGATAACCTGGTCCTGGATTCCGTTGAACGGAATACTTTGAACCGGTTTGCCGGATATGTCCCTGATTTCGATCATACCTTTGGTCTCCTTATCAAATTGATAGCCCAAAATTACATAATCTTTGGATGGATTGGGATACACCTCCAGCATGGTTGGCGCCTGTGAATTTAGCGCTTCATGGTATGCTTCTTCATCTTCGGCGCTTTTCATACTGTTGGGCAGGATTATCGGCTCCTGATATTCCAATTCATCAATTGCCAAAAGCATGTTTCGGGCATAAACAGAAGCAAAATCGGTTTCATCGGCAACAATCTCCTGAAGTTGTGCGATTTGCGCCTCACTCAAGTCATCCAAACCATTACCTGATTCTAACAGCCCTTTCAGCATAGCGTAAAGCCATTGTATGTTCTGGTATTCAGTTAGTTCATCTCCTGCAAGGGTGAAATTAGCAGGGATTGAAGCCATTACATTCTGACCTTGCTGATATTGGCCGCTATTCAGATACAACCATGCCTGCATATACTGGCTGCTGAGCGTATTGTCGGACTGGTACAGTGCAATCAGGCTGTCGGTTATTGCCGTATTTTCAGGCTGTTGGCCAAAGTATCGGGCAATGCTGTTCATCGCCCTGAATTTGGCCATCTGATAGTTTGCCAACTGACCTTCCAGTTCGGTTTTCAATGATTGGATACTCCGGCCAGCCAGAATCTGGGACTTCATCCAGGCCGGCATCGGGTTGGTGCGGTCGTCGAGTTTGTCCAACAACTGAAGCGATGTGGAGGTGTGCGGATTGGCCACCATAATGTCGCGGATCATGGCATTGGGGAGCACCTCTTCTTTTTCGATGCTGGTTTCCACCACGGTTTCCGATAAGTTTGGCGATCCGGACATCAGTTGGGTGTAGATATCTGATGTTTCGGGCGGGGTACTCGTTTCCACTTTGGTTTTGAGTGATTCGGTATCACCTCCATCCACCAGGGCAAATATCACCGTTTCGGTATTCACAATGTTCGATTGGGCTTCGATCATGGCAGAACGTAAGCCTTCGATACCACCACCTCCACCAATTGTAAGGTTAGAAGGGCAAGCACCTTCATAAGTCCATTGATCTAAGGTAGTTTTTGCTACTTTTGTGACTGTGCTTACTGTGTAATCCAGCGGTTCAACACTATAACCAGTCGCATTATTGGAATAGTAATAATAAAAGTGGTTGGATTGGTTGTTCAGGTCGTCAAAATCGCCTGAAACGGCGGTGTTGTAGTAAAACAGGTTGCCGGCCATGTCTTCCACATTGGTGCTATTGCTGCCCTGGATAGAGGCGATACCATCGGAACCTGGAAGGAACGGCCCTTCGTGTACGATGGTTTCGTCGTAGAGGGTGTGGTCGTAATAATTACAGCGGATCTGGAGGCCGGTTGTAGTCGTCCTGCTGTTTCGGTTATAACCCAAAACCGATACTGCATATTCGATGTAATCGAAACTGTTCAGGTAGATTTCGTTAGCCAGGCTGCCCGATGCATTTACATAAATCCCAATACCGGTTGGCGTTTCTGCAATGCTGCTTTCAAAGTGGTTGTCCTCCACCCAGTATTGCGTCGAACCATCTAAGTACAATCCGTAACCTCCCTGAGCTGCTGTACGATTTAAATGAAATTCGTTTGAAGTTACGCGTGGAAGGGTCATTCCTCCAAGGTAAATGCCATGTGAGTTATCTGTAAAGGTAATATGGCGGATATCGGCAAATCGGGTGGTTGTGCTGGCGGTAGCATAAACCCCGTATTCCAGGTTTTCGAACAAACCGTTGTCCCATTCAATGCATTCGGTACCCGAGTATTCAGTACACTGTCCCTCGACAATGAAAATGGAGTTGATGCTTTTTATCCCTGCACCGACATAGTCCTGATCGGAGTTGTTTGTGAAAGTACAGTTATTAAATTGAACCGAAATCACATTGTCCAACCTGGCAAAATAGAATTTGAATCCACTGGTGATTGTTTTAGTGTAATTAAAGGTGCAACTACCAAAGGCACTGGTATTGGTATATGCAGTGTAGGGATCGAACATTGCCGATACGGTATTGTTCAAAAAAACGGCATCTTCGGCCGAGATAATTCCACCACCTTTGCCTGTATAGTCGGCAGAGCCTGCGCGCACCGCCACCTCAGCATTTTCGATGGTTCCACCGTTGGTAATTACGAGCCAACCCTGGTTGGAGGGAGTTTGGGAAAGTAATGGGTCGCCCCATACTTCAATACCTTGCCAGGTGTCGCCACATTGATTAGTAAGCACTCCACCATCAATAATGAGTTTTCCACCTGGATGTATAATTATCTTAACATCGTCTGTTAAATAAAGGTTTGAACTGATAGTCAAAGTTGTTGTTGCAGGAATTATTAAATCATTGGCGATCTCTTTTGGGGCACTCCATTCAATGTTTTGACCTGATTCGAGTAAAGTCTGTATATTATCAATAAAGGGTACAATTGTTTTAAAAATAGCACGGCCTTGGGAAGATGCATACAAAACCTTATTACAGGGATCATAGTCCAGATCACTAATAAGGCAAATTGGTAATCCATCATTAAAGCATTCCCATTGGCTCATTGTATTATCGCGATAATACACTCCGGCGTCAGTACCTGCAAAGAGCCGTTTATTTGAACCTTTCTGATACTCAAGTGCCATCACCGGAAATGGAGAAAGATTCTCGGAATAATCATACCAGTTTTCACCTAAATCCGTAGAATGTAAAACCTTTAATTTTCCGGGAATGGATTCTCCATTTGCAAATTGTACTCCTCCAATACTTATCCACATTTCATCCGGATCATCAGGGTTAAATACAATATCTTCGATGGACCGCCAGGCAATTATCTCAGCTAAATTATGAAGTGTGACCCAATTTCCATTCACATATTCATTAACTGGTCTGAAGCTCATGTCCGTCCAGTTGATCCCGTCATTATCCGACTTATTAAATCTGTATGGATACTCTTCTCCAGCAATGGTATAGTCGGCAATAAATATGACATTATCACTGTTAACTCCTATTGCTCCGACTCTATCAATTTTAAAAGTGTCCAGGTACGGGCCAATCCTTTCGACCAATTGTCCAGTATTTTGATCCCAAATACCCAATATTGCCGATGGATTATTCTCACTTGATCTGCCAAAATATACCTTATTAGGATCATTTGGATTAAACTCGTATTCCATTCCGATGAACCAATTATCGGAATTATAAAATAGATGAATATTGTTGTAATTTGAACCATGCATGTTTTGACTAGCCTGGTGGTAGTAAATATCCTGATTATCCCAGTTAACTTCGCAGTCCCCTCCATCTCCTAAAGAAAAATTTGTCCATTGTCCGTTTTGATATTTAAAGGAATTACAATGTACAGCGCCTGCCACAATGAATTCTTCGTTGGAATGTGAAACGCCCAAACCCATAAAGTTACCAATTGGAAGATGGTTACCATTAAGGTTTTCGAAAAAATTATCGTTAGGAAAATTTGAAAGGTTTACTTTTAAAATCGAGATTCCCCCATCTGTAGCGATTAATAACTTTTCATACGCGGATCCATTGACAAATTCAATTCCCATGTTTTCCATATCTCTTATATCTTCATGTGCTCCACTTGTAGGCAAACTAAGTTGTGTTAAATTATAAAGGCCATCATCTCGAAACAAACACATATCCACTGAGCCAATATATATGATTTGAGTTGTTGGGGAGTATTCTATTTCATCTTTATTTGGATCGGATAATTTACCAATTTGTAAAGATTTGATAAAATACCAGCTATTTCCATAATCAATTGATTTAAATATCTGTCTTGAACCATAAGTACCATTACACATATCTAACATTACAAAAATTACACCGCCAAAAGGCTTTGTGATTCTTGCCTGCTTGTAATTTATCCCTAAGGCAAAATCATCGCTTAAATCATACCAAACACCATTTACGTATTTATAAACGCCGCCATTAGTATCATTGTATTTGTCTTGCGTGGAGACAAATACCATGGTATTAGAACCTTGTTTGGCTATTTCAATATCATAGTACCTGCTAAAAGCTGGTAATCCGGGAGGTCCAGGTACATCATCCCAGTGTTCACCCGTATCATAAGAAACATAAATTATTCCTCCATTCATTGTTTGGGTTATCGCCCACAATGTAAGTCCGTCAGAATCATTATCATCATAAGGGTCATAAATCACTTTTCTAACGAACGGACAGGTTTCATAAGGAAAATCGGATTGAATACTCCACGTATTACCATTGTCGAATGATTCAATAATTCCCATACCATATTGTGCTTGATGCCAACCTCCTCCTGTTGATGCGATAATATGGTTGTTATCGAAAGGATTCCTAATTATCTCCGTTGCTGAAAATCCGGGAAGTTTTAAATTATCTGTTACATTAGCCCAACTATTACCTATTGCCTGACTTTTCCATATTCCGCCATTTTCTGCTGATAGAAGATAACTACCTGGATTGTCAGGATCAAAAAGAACCGCTGAAACCAGCCCAAGCTCTTGGCTGGGTTGGCTAGTTGGACCCAACAATTCCCACTGGGCGGGATCACTGCTTTCACAATATGGATCAAAAAGGTTGTTAAGTGTTGCTTCTGTGTAAGGCAAATAGCTTAATGTGTCGTTTACCAGCCCTAACCTGCTTTTCCAGAAATTAACAAAACGATAATAATCCTTTATGTTTGGGAGCATAACGGTAGGGATCGAATCAGGGTATTGATTAGAAATGTAGGTATTAAATGAATCGGTAATTGAAGTGAAGTTTTGTACGTTAACTTCAAGTTGTTTCCAATATTCATCATTAATTTGCGCGATAGTAATATTGTTTATTAGAAATGAAATAAGGAATAAATAAAGAAATTTTTTCATTTTTGTAAATTTTAATAATATTTTAAAGTACTTGAAATATCTCCAACTTCGCTCACCTGTGAATGCCTCAGATTTCCATCCACAAGTTAACACCATTGTTTTAAGCAGGTAGTTGTATTACTCCTGAATTTTTCTTTTGTTCTCCGCTCGCGGTCGGGATTTGGGGCATTAATTACCGGAGCGGAACCGTATGATGAACTTGTTTTTGCCCAACACAAAAATGTGTTTGTTGTTGAAGTAGTGTTGGTATTTGTAGGTGCTGTTGAGGGTTACTTTGCCGCCAATAATAACTGCATACTTCTGCTGGGCATTCAGCGTGCCCATCGTGGCAAACAATGCCACGATAACTGCTAAAATCATTATTAA
>CAJATL010000370.1 GCA_903944895.1 uncultured Bacteroidota bacterium | reverse complement strand
GATCAATGGAAACAACGCTTTTCAGAAGGGCGCATCAGGTACTTTCACCAACAATGGAACCGTAACCAAAGCCAGCACTGGTAACACAAGTCTGAATCTGACTACCGTAAACAACAACGGCACTTTCAATTGCAATGCAGGAACTATAATATGTAACAGTATTGCGTTTAATAACAATGCAGGTTCGTTTATTAAAGGCAATGGAACATATCTAAACAATGGTCCTTTTAATAACTTCGGAACAATTGCACCCGGGACATCCCCAGGCATTCTGACGATGAATGGCCAGCAGCCCTTTTCAGCAAACAGCACGCTGGAAATTGAAATTCTTGACGGAACCGGAGCAGGAACCGGTCACGACCAATTGCAGCGAAATGGAGACTTGACCCTTGCAGGTACCATCACCGTTACCGAAACGGGCATCGTACCAAATGGTGTTTACACCATTATTAACCTTACATCTGGAACCATCAGCGGCAGTTTTGCTACTGTTAATTTACCAGCAGGTTACACTTTGCATATTAATGCTACCACAGTAACTATTACCAGGTCATTGGCTGTTGCGGCAAACTATCGCAGCATCGCCTCCGGCGACTGGAGTTCGCCCTCAACCTGGGAAGTATTTGACGGAAATTCCTTCGTACCTGCAACCAATGCGCCTTCGAGTTCTGATGGGGTAATTACGATAAGAAACGGACATACTGTTTCCATAAATAGCGGCATTGCAATTGATCAGACCATAGTAGAAGCAGGAGCTACATTAAATCAGAACACCGATGTCAATCTCGATAATGGAGCAGACGCCGATTTGAGTATTAGTGGAACCTATAATTGGAACAATGGTTTGCTGAACTTTCCTGGTAATGCAGTAGTTGAAACGGGCGGAACTTTAAACATAAACAGTAATATTAATTATGGGTTAAGAGCGAGTATTACCAATGATGGAACGATTAACTGGCAGGATGGCAACCTGAAACTTAGTAATTCTCCGGTTATTACAAACAACGGAATATTTAATATCAATGGTAACAATTCAATATCGCCCGATTTTTCCGGTGGTTCTATGACCAACAATGGTTCAATCATCAAAAACAGTTCGGGTGCTACGGTATTTGCAGGTTTCGACATATCAAACGGTGGTTCCTTTTCATGTGCCGGTACTGTTGAAATGCAATCAATATTTACCAATACAGGAGGTCTGAATTTAAATGCTGCTACATTTCAATTAGGAAATAGTGGCGTTTATGTCCAAAATGCGGGTGCTACAATAACAGGAACAGGGTCTGTAAATAATTTTGTAGCTGTTGTTCTTAATAGCAACCTGAACCTGCCTGCCGGAATTACCTTTAATAATTACAGCGATTTCAATATTGCTTCAGGTATTGTGTTAACAGTAAATGGAACAATTAATTGGTTTGCTGCAAATGGCGGAGGTGCCGGCTCTTCGATGGTAATTCCTTCAGGTGCAACCTTAAATTTTTTAGGTGGCACTATGAAGAAAGTTAATGTAAGTATTACAAATGCAGGCACAATCAACTGGCAGGATGGTCAGATACGATTCAGTGCCAGTCCGGTAATTACAAATAATGGGAACTTTATTATAAGTTGTAATAATAGCACTGCTCCTGAATTTTCGGCCGGATCAATTATTAATAATGGCATCCTTTCTAAAACAACTACAGGCACTACAATTTTCTCAGGAATTGCTACATTCACCAACAGCACAGCCGGAATCATAAACGGAGTAGGAACTATTAATCTGGCTGCTGATACCTATACTAACAATGGCACCATTGCCCCTGGGAACTCACCTGGAATTCTGACTTTTGATAATCAACCACCCTTCTCCGCAAACAGCACACTGGAAATTGAAATCATTGATGAAACAGGTCCCGGTGCAGGCCACGATCAATTGGTAAGGAATGGAAATTTAGATCTGGCAGGCACACTTACATTATCGAACACAACTTTTACACCTGCTGCAGGCACTCAGTTTGTGATCATAGATGCCACTTCAATTTCGGGAACTTTTTCGACAGTAAATCTCCCTGCTGACTGGGCTATAAGTTATAATGAACCTTCAGAAGGCAAGGTTTCACTCAGTTTCAATGGCCTTCAAACATGGTTTCAGGATGCTGATAACGATACTTACGGAAATCCTTTGGTAAGTCTTAATGCGGAATCACAACCAGTTGGGTATGTTTCAGACAATACCGATTGTAATGATAATGATGCAAACGTAAATCCGGGCGCAACAGAACTTTGCAACAGCATTGATGACAATTGCGATGGACAAACGGATGAAGGTGTTGCCGTCCCAACTGCAAATGCCGGACCTGATCAAATTATTTGCAGTGGTGTAACAACTACCATGGCTTCAAACAGTGCCTCTCCCGGTACAGGATTATGGACTTTGATAAGCGGCGCCGCAACCATAACATCGCCCACATCACCGGTAACAACAGTAACCGGAATAGGCGCAGGCTCAACCGTTTTACGCTGGACCATCACAAAAGACCAATGCACCTCTTTTGACGAGGTAACAATTAACAGTAATATAATCGCAAATAATTTCGTTTACCGTTCCAGGCAATCCGGCTTATGGATAAATGCATCTACCTGGGAAATTTTTGATGGATGCAATTGGGTGAATGCTACACTTGCGCCAACAGCAGGTTATCTATTCGCTGACAGTGTGTTCATTCGACCAAATGATACTGTATTAATATCAGGTCAAACAGTAAGCATTAACTGTCCTTTAGTGATTAATAATGATGCAGCTTTGCAGCTTGAAAATGCAGCGCATTTCACAAATATTGCTTTTGTTGATACTGCTATATATTGTTATGGCAAGTTGATTGTTAATAATGCATTCCTGACAAGTATAGGTCATATTAAGGTACTCAATGGTGGTTCAATCAACACAATAGGAGGTGATTTTGATTCAAAGGTTGAGTTAACTGAGGGTAGCTTGCTTAACTGTTCTGGGGGTGATATAAAAATTCATTTTCAATTAGATAATTATGGTACAATCAATCTGTCGGGCGGATGCACCCTGGCAGGAGGTGGTAGTCTTGTCAATAAGGCATCCAGCAAATTGCATAAAAATGATTTCAGCACTGTCAGCATAGGTTCATTTCTGGTAAATAATAATATTTTCATGGATAACCTTGGTGAAATACTGGTAAATGCAGGCGAATTAAGATTACTTGCAAATGCTGGTGGATCTGACAATGGTTCAGCAAACCTTGGCACTATTACAGTAAACAACGGGGCATTGTTGAATTTTGTGTACCCATTTAATTATCAGGGAGATAGTATCATAAATAATGGCTCAGTTAAAGGGAATCTTACATTAGGTAATTCAATGAAGATTTATGGTAATGGATCATTTGAAAATATCAGGCTATATAACGGTTATATTCACATACATGGTATCCAGACAATTACTAAGAAACTCGATTTTTTTAGTGGTCTAGTTTACCTGGGAAATAACGATTTAATTTTTACAGACACTGCAATAATAAGCCGACTTAATATCAATTACACAAACTATATTGTTACTAATGGAACTGGTAGTGTAAAAAAGATTATTTCAAACAATCTTAATCATCTAATTCCAATAGGTCTGGGTTCTTTTGGCAATCCCTCATATACTCCGGTAAGTGTTCATTTTTCAACTCCTCCATCAATACCAGACACAGTAAGTGTAAGGGTAATAGAAGGTGTGTTTAATAGTTATGATGCCAATGGGACACCTAATGGGTCGCCTATCGTTACGAATGCGCTAGCCAGAACATGGCTTATTAATAAAACACTTACAAGTGGCCTAGCTGATATTACACTTCAATGGGAAAGTAATACCCCCAGGTATTCAAACTTCTTTGACAATCTATGCAGTATTGGCCGATACACACAAGGCAGTTGGAATCTATCCAATCCAATTAGTACAGCGGGTAATGGTCCGTATTCTAAAACGTTTAGTGGGATATTCTCTTCTTCTCCATTTAGTATTTTCAGTAGTGATTTCAGTTATGAGCAGTCATTTACTGCTCAATGTGCAGGAGCAGCAATTGATATACCTTACACCACTTCCGGAATATTTAATGATGACAATGTATTTACTGCGCAGCTAATAAGCGGTGCACTTGGCGTACCTCCGGTAAATATTGGTTCTTTACAGGCATCAACTTCCGGAACAATTCATGCAGTTATACCTGTTGATACCCCTCCTAATTTTAATTTTTATAAAGTACGTATTTTTTCATCTTCCCCGGCTATAAATAAATTTGATGATAATGGAAGTTATTTTCATGTTTTATCTGGGTTCATCTTTTTTTTGGATAACGATGGCGATGGTTTTGGAAATGCTGATGTTACTATGCCAGCATGCACACCGCCGGCAGGGTATGTTTTGGACAATACCGATTGCAACGATACCGATGCACTCGAATTTCCGGGACAAACCTGGTACATGGATTTCGACAACGATAATTACACCGATGGAACTTCACTTTCGCAATGTTCCCGTCCTTTGAATCATAAAGCAGCATCAGAACTTTTATCGGCTGCAACAGATTGCGACGATAACAATGCAAACGTAAATCCGGGCGCCACCGAAATCATTAATAATATTGATGATAACTGTGATGGCATCATTGACATAGAATGCCCTGTAGGAGTTTTGGAATGGCAAAAATGTTTTGGGGGAACCGGCTATGACGAAGCTTTTTCTATTGAAAAAACAAATGATGGCGGCTATATTATTGCGGGTCATTCATCATCCAACGATGGTGATGTTTCCGGTAATCATGGTTTTAATGATATTTGGATTGTAAAGATTGATAACTCCGGTAACCTGCAATGGCAAAAAAGTTATGGTGGCAGCGAAAATGATTATGCTGGTTCTGTGATACAAACCCTTGACGGAGGATATATTATTGCGGGTGAGACATTGTCCATTGATGGTGATGTTTCTGGTAATCATGGCGGAAGCGATTTATGGATAATCAAACTTGACATCCTCGGCAACCTGATGTGGCAAAAAGCATTAGGCGGTTCATCTGACGACGACGCACACTCAATCATTCAAACCACTGATGGTGGATTCATTGTTGCGGGAACTTCACGCTCCAACGATGGTGATGTTTCGGGTAATCATGGCGAAAGCGATTCCTGGATAATAAAACTTGATGTTGTCGGTAATCTTGTTTGGCAAAAAAGTTATGGCGGCAGTGGGAGTGAATCTTCTCATTCTATCATAAAAACCAATGATGGCGGATATATATTTTCAGGTCATTCATACTCCAACGATGGTGATGTATCAGGTAATCATGGTCAAGCTGATTATTGGATAGCAAAGCTTAATGCCTCCGGTAACCTGCAATGGCAAAAAAGTTATGGTGGCACCAGTTCTGATTTTGCATATGCTATTCAACAAACCAATGATGGGGGATACATTGTTGCGGGTACATCTAACTCTAATGATGGTGATGTTTCTGGTAATCATGGCCAAAGCGATTCCTGGATAGTAAAACTTGATGTTGTTGGAAACCTGGTTTGGCAAAAAAGTTATGGCGGTAGCTACCAAGAAGGATCATCTTCTCTCGAAAAAACAAGTGATGGCGGATATATTCTTGCAGGTTTTTCAGGATCCAATAATGGTGATGTCTCCGGTAATCATGGACTAAATGACTACTGGATACTAAAACTTGATATTCACGGTAATCTTAAATGGCAGAGATGTTATGGTGGATCCTCTTTTGATCGTGCATTTTCCAGCGATTCCGCATGAAAAAACAACCGAAGATAACCCCTTGCAAATGATACAGATAAAATTTGTTGCAATAAATATTTTTCGCACTAATTTTGGCAATGGTTGGCAACAGATAGGATGCTAAAGAAATAACATTGTAAATATCTGATTAACAACTGATAACCACAAATTGGCGGT
>CAJATL010000369.1 GCA_903944895.1 uncultured Bacteroidota bacterium | reverse complement strand
TAACTCCCCTAACTCTTGTACCAAAACAACATCAAAATTTTCTAACAGTTCTTCAGGTAAAAAATACCTAACAAGCTCTATTTCCATCATGCCTTTTTTTCCGCAAAGATACCCTTCTCCCCATAAAATTAACTTGACCCATAAACATTGGTTTCCCTCAAAAAAATAACCCTGACTGTTTTACCAGCCAGGGATATTTTTTTGGAGAAGAACTGCTTAATTTCTATTCATGCAGTTCAAATCAGCGAAAGCAATTTCGAGGCGTTTGATGATGCCTGTTTCGCCTTCACGCAGCCATTTGCGCGGATCGTAATACTTTTTGTTTGGTTTATCTTCACCGTCGGGATTGCCGATTTGGCCCTGAAGATAGCCTTCATTTTTCTTATAATAATTCATGATGCCTTCCCACATCGCCCATTGGGTGTCGGTGTCGATATTCATTTTGATGGCACCGTAGCTGATGGCTTCACGGATTTTTTCCTGTGGTGAGCCTGAACCTCCGTGGAAAACAAAATCAACAGGATTTGCACCGGTTTGATATTTTTCCTGGATAAATTTTTGAGAATTGTGAAGGATAACCGGCTCCAATTTTACATTACCCGGTTTGTAAACACCGTGAACATTTCCAAAGGATGCAGCGATGGTAAACCGGTCGCTGATCTTTTTAAGTTCTGCGTAAGCATAAGCCACATCTTCGGGCTGGGTGTATAGTTTTGAACTTTCAACGCTTGAATTGTCAACGCCGTCTTCTTCGCCACCAGTAATTCCAAGTTCAATTTCGAGGGTCATGCCCATTTTGCTCATGCGTGCGAGGTACTTTTGGCAAATTTCGATATTTTCATGAAGCGGTTCTTCCGAAAGGTCGAGCATGTGTGAGCTGAACAAAGGCTTACCATGTTGGGCAAAAAACTTTTCTCCTTCATCAAGCAGGCCGTCAATCCATGGAAGCAATTTTTTTGCAGCATGGTCGGTATGAAGAATCACAGGCACACCGTACATTTCGGCAACTTTATGAACGTGCCATGCTCCGGTAACTGCACCGGCAATGGCTGCTTTCTCGTTTTCATTCGAAAGGCCTTTTCCTGCATAAAAAGCAGCTCCGCCATTCGAAAACTGGATGATAACCGGTGAATTCACTTTTTTTGCGGCTTCCAAAACAGCGTTTACCGAATTGGTACCTACCACATTTACAGCCGGTATGGCAAAATTATTCTCCTTGGCAATTGCGAAAATTTTCTGAACATCATCACCGGTTGCTACACCAGGTTTAACAACATCCAATACTTTTTGTGACATAACTATTTTTTTAAATTTACAATGATTAAGTAAACGGCAAAATTAGTAAAATCAGGTGTTTCATCTCATAAAAATCTTAAAAATGCCTCAGTTGGGATAATCAATTTAAAAAACCGTTTTCGGATAAGTATTGCTCGATAAGCCTGGGAACAGGATAGTCCGCAAGATTTTTCAGGTTAACATAAAGAAAATCATTAAAGGTTTCGGAAAGATTTTTTTCGGTACTGATCGTGATAAACTTTGCAAAAATCTGCTGATGGGTAAGCTGATGTTTAAAAATGCGTGAAATCTGAATAATGACAGGGCTTGTATCCTTAAAAACCACTTTCCAGACAGAACTATTTATTAAGACATCCATTTCGGTTTCAGTTTCGGTTTCGATAAGCGGGAAATCATAAAGTCCTTGCCAGATATCGCCTTCAACCCTTTTGTTCAGATAAACCTTTTGATAAGCTCCTTTTCCCGAAATAAGGAGTAAATAATTGAAAAACCGCTTTTTTGGAGGCTGGTTTTTTATTTTGAAGGGAAGTTTCCCAACCGATCCTTTTTGAAAAGCTAAACAGGCAGTGTTAAAAATACACGATTCGCAATCTGGGTTTTTTGGTTTGCAAAACAGAGCGCCAAACTTCATCATCGCCTGATTAAATGTGCCTGGTGTATGCGTTGCCAGCAATTCGTTAACCACTATTTCAATTTTCTTCTTTCCAACAGTCGAGTTTACAGCATCGTCAATGGCAAACCAGCGGCTGATTACCCGCATTACGTTACCATCAACAACCGCGTGCGGCAGGTTAAATGCTATCGAAGCTATAGCTGCAGCGGTGTATGGTCCAATTCCTTTTAAAGCTAAGATGTCAGCATAATTATCGGGGAAGCGTCCATTAAACTTTTCAACAATGGTTTTGGCTGTGGTATGTAAATTTCTGGCTCTTGAATAATAACCCAATCCCTGCCAGAGCTTCATGACCTCATCTTCGGATGCCTGTGCAAGGTGCTGCACGGTCGGAAACCGACCGGTAAAACTATGGTAATAAGCAAGCCCTTGTTCGATGCGGGTTTGTTGAAAGATTACTTCCGACAACCATATTTTATAGGGATCGTCTGTTTCACGCCAAGGAAGCTGACGCTTGTTAAGGTTGTACCAGTCAATTAAAGTTAAAGCAAAATCCATTTTTCTATTCAAAATTTAGGGTAAAGCAACTCATTATTTTTAACTGTTAGAAATTGTTATTGTTCAAAATGAGTGCTTATTATGATGTAATTAATTTAATATGAACCATTTAACTATGGACATCGTTTTACAGATAAATTATTAAAAATTTAAGGATTTCTTTCAGGATAAAAAAAAATTATATATTTGCACCCCTGATTACTAAACTAATAATCAAATCTTTAAATATTAGATCATGACAAAAGCAGAAATTGTAGCAGAAATTGCTAACAAGACAGGCATCGAAAAAGTAGCAGTTCAGGCAACTGTTGAAGCATTTATGGAGACCATCAAGAACTCAATGGTAACGGGTGAAAACGTTTATTTGAGGGGCTTTGGTAGTTTTACTATTAAGAAGAGAGCTGAAAAAACCGGAAGAAACATTTCCAAAAACACCACCATCATCATTCCAGCTCACAACATTCCGGCTTTTAAACCAGCCAAAACGTTTGTAATCGAAGTTAAAGATCACGTTAACGTGAAATAATTCGGAAAGGAAAATTATGCCAAGCGGAAAAAAGAGAAAAAGACACAAAATGGCTACTCATAAACGTAAAAAACGTTTGAGGAAGAACAGACACAAGAAGAAATAATGTTCTTACAGCCGTAAAAAAAAGATTATTACGTACTGCCCGGTATGTTACCGCAATGCGTAATAATTTTTTTTATGTAAATGCAGTATTTTCCAACTTGTTGAAAAAAATCAACTACTTTTATGGTATTAAAAAAATAATGTGTGGATAGGGAATTAATCATTGATTCGAATTCCTCCGGAATTGATATTGCATTACTCGAGGATAAGTTATTAGTTGAACTTCATAAAGAGAAAAACAACAAGCAATATTCTGTTGGTGACGTTTACCTGGGT
>CAJATL010000368.1 GCA_903944895.1 uncultured Bacteroidota bacterium | reverse complement strand
GATAATATGCTAATTTGACTTGCCTCACCGGCGTAAGGAAATCCCAACTGTCCTTTTTTTCCGTTCAGGTAAACGGCATCATCAACAAAATTACATGCCGCACCAATAATATCTGGCGACTCAATGCTTCCCAGATAATCATCCATGTATTTGGCGACATAAATTTTTCCATCCTTTCCCAATTGCATCCCACCCGAAATATAATTCACGGGCGTTGGTGTATTGGTGGCTGTACCAATCAGAGTCTTGGAGTTTAAAATCCCACCCGGAGAACCTGCCTCGAGATTGTACTGAAAAATCTTACCCGAATAAACCTCTTTTACATAAAGCAAATGGTTGTTTGGCGAAAACTCCACCCCATAGCATCGTTGATAATCGTCAAAAGTAAGCTGATGAAGAATTGCTCCGTTTGATTTATTGAAATCAAATAATTCAAATATTCCGATTTCATAAACAGCAAGTGCAAGCTTTTCACCGGAAGGAGAAGGCTTTAGATAACCGACCGAATTGTAAGTTCCATAAGTTCCACCCTGTTGAACCGTGCCGGTGTTGCTGATTACAGGATTTACACCAACTCCTGCGGCAGTAAGGAGGTATGAATAAAATGCATCAGAATTATACTTGTGGACGATTATCCAATAATCTTCATTGTTGGCATGTTTTACGACCGTTAGTTTTTCGGCAACGGGTGTCAGCAACTGATGATTTTTTTCGGTTACTTTCCCCAGACCACCATTTTGTGACAGGTCAACGATGGAATAACAAAAGCCGTTTACTGATGCAAATTCGGAACACGTGAAGATATAAAAAAACTGGTTTACACCGGGTTGCTTGAGAATTAAAGCGCCCTGGGTAGTCGTTGGATTTCCAAATAGTCCTTCTCCGTTTTCCATGATTTCATGGTTTTTATCCCACACAGTTACCCCGTCAGTATAAAATAAAAGATTTCCATTCAAATCGGACATGGTTGCACTTCCTTCGATCGAATTTACCATTCCATCGGTGAGTACGGTGGGTGGCTGGGTGGTAAAATCCAGCCCCGCATTTTGGCCGAAATACCAGATATTACCGGGGTATTGGCCAAAAGAGCTAAGCGAGCATACTAAAAAAAATGTGTTAAGAAGCAAAAATTTCGCTTTCATATTTTCATCTCAATAAAGTTACCGTTCCTTTGCTTGTGGTTAAACTTCTATCCTGACATTTCCCCTTCAGGTAATAATTATAGGCATCCACTGCCTGGGGTTGTCCTTTGTAGCTCCCGTCCCACCCTAATGAGTTGTCGTTGGTTGTAAAAACCATCTCGCCCCAACGGTTGAAAATCATCAGCTCAAATTCGATAAAATTCTGCCCTCTTACAAATAAAACATCATTTGCTCCGTCGGCATTTGGCGAAAAAGCAGTTGGCACAGCCAGCACGCAAGGCGGGTATTCATCAATAAAAATGGTATCGTAAGCAACACATCCATCCTGATTTACAGCAACCCAATACCTATTATTACTTGCCGCAAGAATGCTTTGTGTGGTATCGCCGGTTGACCAGAAAATTACTGCACCCGGGTTTCCGGCATTAAGCGTTATAAAATCTGATGCACCAATGATGGTGTCGTTTCCAAGTTCGATTATTGGAGATGGTTTTACTTCAACATTCATCATATCAGCGGCCTGGCAGCCAAATTCATTGGTCACGGTAAGGCTGTAAAGCCCGCTCGAAATGGCTGGAATGTATGGTTTATCGGAACCATCCATCCACAAAAAATCAACATTTTCGGCATATTGAACAGGCAAAATGGTGTCCATACTGCAAATAGTAATATCAGCGCCAAGTTCAACAAAGGGGGAAGGATTCCTAAAAATTCCGATCGAATCGGTGTACGAACAATCGGCAGCATAAGTTACGATTACTTTGGCGTAATTGTCGGCTGGTTTTACAAGGTACGATGAACCTGTGCTGCCATCGTGCCAGAGGAAAGTTGTGTTTTTATCAGGATTGAAATTCTGGGTGCCGATTACCGAAATATCCGATGAGCAAATGGTTGTATCCGGCGCAAAGCCATAAATGTATCCTGGTGCATTGGTAAAAATCCAACCGGAGTTATTTGAAATATTTGTGCTGGAATTACCTGCATAAAAAGTAGCACCCCCATTTGCCTGAATATCTCTTAGCTCAATAAAATCGCCGCTTACAACAACGCCGGCGGGAACAGCAATATTTGCCTGTTGCCCCAACTGCTGCGATCGTAAAGTAATTGGAAAACAATTGTTTCCTCTCACAAAGAAATTTTCGGTAATATTTTGGGTGATGCCACCTTCGAGTTCATAAATATTTCCCGGGGTAAGTTTTAAAGATTTGAAATTGTTTGAACCATTAATCTGCCCGTTTCCCATCAAAATGGTATTCCCAAAATCGTTAAAACCTGCTATTACCGCCTTTTTACCAATGATGAGGGATTTGGTGATCGTATTCGTTCCATCAATGTTTCCAGAGCCAAAAATGATCGTGCTATCAACAGCGTTGTTGCCACTGATCAGGCCATTTTCATGAAACAAAATGGTTTTTACAATGTGTTCGCCACCAACGAGATTGCCCTGTGTACCCTGGATTTGCGCAAAATTGATCGAATCCGAATCATAAATACTGCCTGAACCTCCAAAAACCAAACTATCGATGGTGCAGTTGCCATGAACGCTTCCATCCTGAATAAAGAGAATATTATTATAGGTGATGTGAGTGTTGACGTTATAAACCCTCGAAGTTGACCCTGTGAGGAAAACATTGTTGTAACTGATGTTTCCGCCACCTTCGGTTCTGATCAGGCCATTGCCGCCGGTGGAGGTAATTATCGAATTCCCGGCTTCAAAAATCAGGTTGGCCGAATTCAGATGCCACGAATTCAGGTTCGCCCCGGTGGTTGTAACCGATGCATTTGAAATGTCGAGCTGGCGGGGATAAATAAAATTGGCGTTAAAATTCCTGCAGGTAAGCGCTTTTTCGTCAAGATCGAAAAATCCATGTTTAAAATCAATTCCCAGTGTGGTTTTCAAATCATCTAAAAGCTGCCATTCGCCGCTAATTCCCTGAAAAGTAACTGGTCCGGGCAACGAAATTCCAAAGCTTTCGATGGTGTGGCCGGGTTCGGTGGTTTCGAAAAATATTGGACCTGTAAAACTATTTTTCATCACCGGATTAAGCTTCAAAGAACCATAAATCCTGAGGTTGCAGGTATCGGCTCCGGCGAGGCACGAAGTGGCAAGTGCGCCTGTCCAGTTCATGTTGTGGCAGGTGGCATTTCCAATATTAATAAAAACTGTATCGAAATTTTGGTTGAATGAATTTTGATCGAAATAAACATTATCAATCGGGGTTGGGATGCAAAAACCGCCATCTCCGCCTGAAGTGCCCGACCAGTGCAGCGAATCGCTCCAGTTGCCGTAGCCATTTACCCAGTAAAGCTCCTTGGCATCACTGATCGAAATATTCCATCCGGGATTGTTTCCCAAATCCACCGAGTTCAAAGCGGTAAAAGGAATTCCGCTTCCGGTAGCTTTGATATCACGGAGTTGGAGATATTCGCCAATCACGGTTCCGTTTACTTTGTGAAGCGTAGCCTGGAACGTATTTTCGTCGCTTTGCATGATGATTGGCCCCGTGCAGGTTCCTTGTAAGTTGAGATTATCATTGATGGTTTGCGTTTTTCCGTTTTCGAAATAGTAAACCCTGCCTTTCGAAAGAGTGAGATCGCTAAACGTGTTGGTGCCGTAAATGCTCCCATCTCCCAGCAGCGTAGCCGTTCTGAAATTGTTGGTTCCTTCAATCTGAGCCTTGTTAAAAACAATGGTGGTATCGATCATGTTGGTGTCGGAAATAAAAGCATTCCTGTAAAACAAGGCTGTATCAATGATATTTCTACCAGCAACAGTGGCATTATCATAAAAATAGGCAATTTCGATAACATGATTTCCACCTTTTACCAAAGCCCCATTTGCCTTAAAAATGGCAGTTTTGATGGTGTCGCTGTCGAAAATCTTACCCTGTATTCCATGAAATGTCACGGTGTCGATGGTACAATCGCCTTTTACTTCATTATTTTTTTGAAGAAAAGTCACCAGATTGTACTTGCAAAATGCGCCATCATTTAAAAGCCTCGAATCATTTCCATAAAACTCAACATTGTTATAAACCAGCGGCATGGAAACCGGTGCATTAAAAGATGTTACATCAGCCGCAATATTCAACGACTGCAAAAGTGATGAATCCGCCTTTAAAGTCAGGTTTTGGCCGTTCATCAGCCAGACATTTTCGCCTGGATTTTGAAGTTTAACCGTTGAAGTGCTTAGATCAAGGTACCTCGTGGTGGTGTCGGAAGAGTTAAAAGCGTAACAGTTAACCTGGTTTCCGCGGGTTTTGATGCCGCCCTGCTGGAAATAAATCCTGCTATAGACCGTAAAATCATCCTCAAAATCCCAAAAGCCACCACGGCCTGTAAACCAGGCATGATTCCGAAAACTTTGTTCTGCCGACCTTATAATTTTTGCCGAATCAACAGCTTCAAAAAACACTTCGCCGGGAAAGGAATTGTTCATCACCTGGTTAAAATAAAGTGAACCATAAATTCTAAGCCTGCAGGTATCTGCACCTTTTAAAACCGGGGAATGATTTGTGGCATCTTGCCAGTTCATATCGCGGCAAACGGCATTTTCGATATCAATTTGCACGATTTGATTTGACTCCGAAAATGAATTTTCGTCAAAAATGGCATTGTCGATTTCGGTTGGAGGACAATGACCACCGGTGCCGCCGGAAACGATATCCCAATGTGCGGGTTCACTCCAGTTTCCCTGGCCATTTACCCAGAAAAGGTCTTTGGTCGCCGCGGTTTGAATATTCCAGTTTGAGTTGTTGCCAAGATCAACGGAATTACTGGTCACGAAAGGAACTGAGCCTTCAGCCATTAAATCCCGCAGCGATAAAAATTCACTCACAAACGGCCCGCTCAACTTCATGATGGTTGCCTGAACGCCGTTTGTATCTGACAACATGCGGATTGGCCCGGAGCAGGTTCCTGTGGCGTTAAATTTATCAGTAATTGTGGTAATCGAACGAATTCCAAAAGTGTAAGTCCGGCCTGCAGTAAAATTTAAAATATCAAATTTATTGAGACCATAAAAATAGGTGTCGCCGTTAAGCAAGGCCTGATGGACAAAATTTTCTCCGGTAACCCGCCCCCGCTTTGAAACCGATAAAACATTTATTTCGTTGTTTCCCTGAATAGCGGCGTTGCCTCTTAACTCAACAAAATCCAAGATATTCGCATCGAAAATACCGGCATCGCCGGCAACAAAAGTCGAATCGATGCTGTTTTCTCCAAGGATGGAGCAGGTAAGATCGCATTTGAGATATTTGATGGTGCTTTTCCCACCCATTATTCCGCCATTTCCAAATATCCTCAGGTAGTTTATCGAATCGCTGCCGCTGATATTTCCGTCGCCTGTAAAAACCAACGAATCGATGGTGCAATCACCTGAGACGCTGCCTCCGATAAAATTTACCCTGTTAAAAACTGCGTAAACGCCAGTGTTGGTGATTGATCCGGAAAAATCTGTAAAATCGGCATTGTTGTAAATCAGGCGAAGACCATTCAAATTCGACAATGAATTTGTAACCGAAAAATGCGACTCTGATGCGTCCAATATCAAATTGCTTCCATCAATTTTCCAGGAATTTACAATAATTTCGGATGTAGAAAGCGAAATCACTCTGGGTTCGCTGGTTTCGGAAAGAAATGAAAAACACTGTAACATCTTGCCGGAAGTATTGAAATTTCCACGAATGAGTCTGATCGATTTTGTCGAATTGAAATCACCAGCCAGAATCCAGCCACCTCCGTTTCCTTGCATGGCCACTTCACAATTTAAAATTGCTCCCGCACAAGCGATCACTTTTCCGGGGGAAGTCGCCTCAAAATAAACGACACCACCATATTCAAAACTCATCGGATTATCGAGGATTAAAGAGCCGTAAATGCGAAGGCTTGTGGTGTCGCTTCCTGCGAAAACCGGATTGCTATTCATGTTTTCCCATTTCATATCAAGGCAAACCGCATTTTTTTGATTGACGGTAACCGTGCATCCGGGAGTTAAAAACGAATTTACATCGAAAAAAACATTGTCGCCCGACGTTGGCGCCTGATAATGTAAAACCGCGCCACCGCTCGTCGTTGCCCAATGATTGATGTCGCTCCAGAAACCGCTGCCCCCAACCCAATAATAATTATCAGCCTTAATTGGCGAGGCAAGCAAAAGAAGGCAAATGAACAAACACCCTCTAAAAAGTCGCTGTCGGAAATTGCTCAAATAGAATTTTTCATTAGAATCCATAACACCTGGTCCGGTTTTGTTTGAGGGAAATGGTCTTTATAATCGAAATCTCCATGCCGCCGCGATAATTCGTAGCGATGTGAAGTTTTGAAACATTGATATCATAGCTGAATTCGACAATAAAATCGTTTACCACGATTCCTGCATGTGGGATGACATCCCGCTCAAAGCGGTACCACAGGCCGGTAATAAATTTAAGGTTGTCCTGAACGATGAGCAAATTTGAACCTACCAGCATTTCGTTAACATTTTGCTGGGTCGAATAATAAAATCCCGGCACTATCTGGAGTTGTTCACTAATTTTTACCTGGACCAGACCGTGAAATACCAGTTTATTTTCGATCCTGCTTTCCGATTCATAAAAAGTAAGTTTTGGCCGGTTGATGTGGTGAAGGGCAGCGCCAAAGGTTGTAAAGATTTTTTCATCGATTGCCCACGAAACGCATCCTCCAAAATTAAAATCAGGCGAAAAAACCGAATTACTGGAATATGGCTCACCACTGGCAACATCAGGGTCGAAAACCGTTCCATTCCATTGATTATCAAAAAATAATTTGGAAAAATTAATGGAACGATTTATCACTCCCACCGAAAAACCCAGTGAAGCCTGCAAGGTGTTTTCCTGGTTAAATCCCTTGATAAATGATGCAGTCAAATATCCTGAAGTGGTTTGAAGTCCGCCATCTCCGGCCTTATCGTTAAACAAACTGATGCCCAGTCCAATCGCACTATGATTGAGGCTTTTTGGCTCCAGACGAAACTCGCCCCAGGCAGAATAGGTAATGTAAGGCACCGACAAAGATGCCCCCTGACTTCGATAATTTCCGCCAAATCTAAGGGTTCCATCGAAATTTCCTGCGGTTGAAGGATTGATGAGAATCTGGTTATTGCTTATCTGCGAAAAATGGATTTCCTGTGCCTGAAGTGTTTCGACGAAGGCCAGCAGAATAATTACATATTTCAATTGTGTAATCAAAGGTCAAGTATTCAATAATATATGGTTTCAAATCCAAATGCTCGTTTACAAATCTACCTTTTTCCATTGGCCGGGAATTATTAAACTGATGAAATTTTTGTTTCGGATCGCATGAAAAAGGTGATGCAAAAAAAAACTTTGGTCAAAAGTAGATTCATTTTTCTGCAATTACAAGGAAATTCCGGACCGACAAGGTGGCAATTAAAATTGGAATATTCATGTTTTGGGTAAGCCTGTTTACTTGCCGTTTAGAAATTATTTAACAGTAGTATCCGCTAAAATTGAAATTTATAAATTATTTGAAATTAGATTCCTCTCCGCCGGTTGGCGGATCGGAATGACAAGCAGTTACGTTGTTTAGAGTGGCGGTTGGT
>CAJATL010000367.1 GCA_903944895.1 uncultured Bacteroidota bacterium | reverse complement strand
TGCAACATTCAATGGAGAACTATCAATTGGCGGTTGGCTGACAAAAACTGGTAAAATTGTCGCCACGAATGTAGTCTGGAATTCAACTTCCATTCTTGAGCCATTTAGTGGCTCAAGAATGGAAGTAAGCGGCAACTGGACATTTTCGTCCGGCTCATCCATCGACATGGGATTTTGCTGGTTAACTTTTACCGGAACAGGCAATTCGACCATAACCAACAACAGCGCCAACAGCAAATTCAGCTCACTGACTTTAGGAAAAACCGCAGCCGCCACAACCTACATCGGAGCAACTTCCACAGCAACTTTAACTGTTACAGGAGCCCTCAACATTAACGCCAACAATACCCTGAACGGTGCAGCTAATATTACCACGATTTTACAGTCAAACGTGGTAAGCAACGGCGTTTTCAAGTTCGATTATGGAACCGTGAGCCTTGAGCGCGCATCAGGCACCCAGCAAATTGATCTGTTAACAACTACCAATTACTTCAATTCTCTGAAAATAAATTGTGGTGGAACCGTGATTATCAACAACACGCTTTCTGTTATGGGTAACCTGACCATTCAATCCGGGACTTTTAATCCGCAAAATAATACACTGTATGTTACCGGAAACTGGATTAATACTGCAGGCCCGGCCTATTTTACCGAAGGGACAGGCAAGGTAGTTTTTAATATAATCATTAATAAAGATGGTGGCAGAGACTACGATCAGGTAATTCAAAACGCCGAGAATTTCAACATTCTCGAATTAAATAATAATTACGGCGATCTGATTATTAACAGCGGACTGGTAGTTGTTACCTGCAACCAGTACGATTGGGTGGCCGGTGGCATTAATGTATCACAGGGAGTTTTTACTGCACTCGATCTTGTTGATAACGGCATTTTTGGGAGATACACCGTTTCGGGCACCGGAACCATCAACCTTACCAACACCGGTGGCTATGTTGATCTTTCAGGAAATATTAACATTTCGGGTGGAACTATGAATGTTTATGGAGGCACAACCGAAAGTTACTGGCCTTATAATACTAATGCCTCGATTACTTTGAGCAACGGCATCCTGAACTTCGCCGATCAGGGGATCAGGGTTTCAGCAACAACATTAACACTCACATCCAGTATTACTGGTGGAACCATCAAAACTGCTAAAAATTTCAGCAACTACCGGTCGGATTTTAACCCAACCGGCGGTACCATAGAAATGTACGGCCCGACCGATGCCAGTCTCTATTGTGCTGGCACAGCGGCACTTTATGGATTAAAAATCAATAAAACAGCATCAAAAGACGGAGGTAACCACGAAATTACCTATCCCACCCTCGACCGTGAAACCGGTGAAGAATTAATGGATAACAGCAGGGCGCAAATCGTAAACCTGACTTCGCCTGTAACTTTAAATGGAAACTTTACGCTGACCAGCGGCACTTTCAACTCGAACAGTTATACCATCCAGGCAAAACGGGACTGGACAAACAATGCCGGCGCCGGTTCATTTAATCCGGGAACAGGAAGGGTAATTTTTAATGGCGGGAACTATCATCAGGTTTGTTATAACGAAACCTTTAACATCCTTGAGGTAGCCAAAGCTTCAGGCGGCGCTTTCAGGTTGACTTCGGGAACCGTAAATTGCGGCCAGTATGATTGGACCATCGGATCAATTGATGTGCTTGGCGGAACATTTACAGCCAACGATTTGTATGAAAACGGGCTTTACGGCGGCTTTTATGTTAATCCGGGAGCTACAATAAATCTTTTCCAGGATATTTATCAATATATTGATTTGAACGGGAGCCTGACCTTTACCAATGGCGGAACTATTAATGTTTACGGTGGGAATGGAGCCAGTCAGTGGGCTTTGGGAGCAAATGCCTCAGTTACGATGAATGCCGGAACACTTGATTTTAAAGATCAGGGGATTACTTTATCCACCCTATCGCCAAATACAATTACCGAAAATATCACTGGTGGTACGATTCGCACCACCGGCGGGTTCTTTTGCAACCGGGCTGATTTTACGCCTGCAGGAGGAGCACTTGAGCTATATGGATCACAAAATACTTTACTATCCATGACTGCCGGAACTCTCTATAACCTGACCATCAACAAATCGGCAGCGAACAACGTCAGCCTCTCCACAAACGTCCCCCTTACAGGAGGCATGACTATTGACAGCGGAACTTTGAACATGAATGCAAAAACACTGACAACCAGCGGAAGCAGCACGGTAAACAATGGCGGTATTCTTGATCTAAATGCAGGATCATCGCTGCTGATTGCTTCAACCCGCACGCTCAACGTCAACTCCGGAGGATTGCTTAAAACACTGGGAGTTGCAGGAACTCCGGCGCTGATCTCACGAAACGGCGCTTCGGGATATTTCAACATCAACATCAACAGTGGAGGTACTATCTCGGCACGAAATGCAAGGTTTCATTATGTAAATCCGTTGCGGGTTCTGGCAGGAGGCACCATTGATGCCACCAATCCTTTCGACAATTGCCAGTTCAGGTATTGTACCACGGGTATGCTCATGGTTGATAACGGACAAACCCTTTTGATACGTAATACGGAATTTTTAACTCCCGCAACCGGATACAATGTTTACAAAACTGCCAACAGCGGCGAACTCACTTTCAAAGATGCTTTCGGGAACTATTCGGGCGCATCTTATGAAAATGACCCCTATAACCGCATTCACTGGACTATAACCCAGCCCGGCCTGTGGACAGGCGCTGTTTCGACCAACTGGCACACGGCAGGCAACTGGGACGATAACGCCGTGCCAACTTTAGCAACCAACGTGACCATCCCAACCGGAGTTGTTAATATGCCGGCGATTAATTCAGGCACTGCCAATTGCAATAATCTCACTTTAAATGGAATCCTCACCATTGGCAATGCCACTTTAAATTGCAATGGAAATATGGCAGTTAGCGGTAACCTAACCATTAACAATGAATTTGGCATTTTAAATATCCAGGGTAATACTGAATGGAATTCAGTCTCTACTGGTTCAATGGTTGGAAATGCTGAAATAAATGTTTATGGCAATTGGGATTTTAATGCGGGTTCAAATGTGCAATTTGAAGCTGGGTCCATATTTTTTCGGGGAACCAGCTCCAAAGTTATTCGTACTTACTCTTCCACCAGTGCATTCTATTCACTATGGATATACAAATCGGGTGGCTCATTTGTTTCATTAAGCGAATATTGTACACAACCACTAAGGGTAAACGGACTTTTTGAAGTAGAAACCTCCTCCAAATTTTACTCTTCTTCATCTCAGGACATTATCTTAAAAAGAAACATGTACTGCGCAGGTGTTTTCCAAAAGGAGGCAGGTGCAGTAAGATTCATAGGGTCAAACCAGGAAATCAGACAGCGTTCGGGTAATTATTTCAACAACATTATTATTGCCACAACAGCAACAGTATCCATTGATCCTATCATCACCAATATTATAAACATCAAGGGCAACCTTAATATTCAATCCGGAGTTTTTGCACCAGGCAATTCAATAATAAATATTGCAGGCGATTGGAGTAATTATGCCGGATTAGATGCATTTAACGAAACTGGAAGCACCGTATCATTTAATGGAGTTTCAAATGTTCAGCGCATCTATAATGATGAGAATTTTGACACTTTTATATTAAACCAGTACTGACCGGTTAAAATTTCAACAAAAAAAGGGGCTATAGCCATTAGGTTTCGCCCCAATGTTGTAAGTTTGTTTTGCAAAAAATAACTTCAACATGGGCAAAGATACAACAAAGAATTTAGTCGGTCAGCCGATCT
>CAJATL010000366.1 GCA_903944895.1 uncultured Bacteroidota bacterium | reverse complement strand
TGCCTCAATTCCTGTAATTCACCAATGAGTTCTTCTTTGGATTTGTTAAGATAGTTCTTCATTCTTTCTTTCTCAATAAAGTAAGTGCCTTTTAAAGTTACGTGTCCATTAACAGTTGGTTAAAAAACGGGAATATCAAGTGCTAAAAAAAGAACATTTTTTCGATAATATCGGGTCAAATGTAAACAAAATTGAATATTATTAAGCATCATTAATCAAAATTGAAGTCCCACCCCGATTGGAAGGATGGAACCCCGATAGCTATCGGGGGGAGTGTTGGAAAAATGGAAGAAAGGAAGAAAGGAATGTTGGAAGAATGGTAGGATTCGACAATGTAAGAGATAAGGATGAAAAGGAGAATGGGAGAAGAGGGGAAGGTAAGAAAATCCTGTAATCCTTTAACAATGGAATATTCGAAGAGTGGAATGTTGAGGCGTTAGCCGAAATCCCGCTTCGGCGGGAGAAGAATGGAATAATGAAGTAATTCGACAATTTGGCAATTCGACAATGAAAGAATGGAACCCCGATAGCTATCGGGGGGAATGTTGAGGCGTTAGCCGAAATCCCGCTTCGGCGGGAGAAGAATGGAATAATGAAGTAATTTGGCAATTCGACAATTCGACAATGAAAGAATGGAACCCCGATAGCTATCGGGGGGAATGTTGAGGCGTTAGCCGAAATCCCGCTTCGGCGCGAAAATAATAGGAGGTTGGAATGTTGGAATTAGCGATACCCAAGGGCTGGGAGGTGAATTGTGCTCAGTTTTGTGGTGCTCTTTTTTTTATGATCAAGTGGTTTTTTATCGGTACTGCTGAAAAAATTCAGGCATAATTTTTTGATAAGGTACATGTAGCTTTTTGCAATAGGTCATTAATTGTTCGAGGGTTGCCTTTTCGTGTTTGGTTTCTATCAAAATTATTATTCTTTCGTCCAATCCTGTAATTTTTGATTTATGCTTTATTGTAGATTGGCTTATTTTATTGATCATCTGGCTGTTACTTTCAATCTCTTTTAATTCGGATAATTGCAAAGATTGTATGTAGTCGTCAATTTCTGAATAAAACTGGTCATCTTCCGGGCAAATCGAAAGTTCGTTTGTAAACAGAAAAGTACTGTTTTTTTCTAATTGTCGCAACTGATCAATGTCCAGCGATTGAATATAATCATCTGAATCATCAATGTTTTCGATATTTATTTCGTTATTGTGCATCAGTTTCGCTGTATGAAGTTATTGGAATGATGTTATTTTGTTCGTCAATCCTGAAAATGACAGACATTTTTTCTGCTCTTGTTCGCAACTTATCATTTGTTTGCAGCGGAACAAAACCAGAAATTATAAAACTGTCCGTAAATGATGTTTCTGAAGATATTATCGAAACATCTTTTTGGCGGAAAATTGCATTAATGGCCAAAAAAGAGACATTTCGTTTTTTAAAAACAATATTTTCGGCAATATGATTTAGATGCTTTGGTAACCATTTAAATGATAATTGTTTAAAAGCCGAATTCAAATCTGCCATCATTATTAATTTTTCTGCAAAAATAAAGGATTTTCTTTACCGGCGATTTGTGTTTTTGTGTGTTTGATTGCGTGAGTTGTATGGAAGGTTGGAAGATTGGAAAGTTGGAAGAATGGAAGAGTGGAAAAGTGGAAGAGTGGAATGTTGGAAGAATGAGACAATTCGACAATTCGACAATGGAAAAATGGACGAATGGGAGAAAATCCTGTAATCTTGTAATCTTGTAAAAATGGAGTATTGGAATGTTGGAATGTTGGAATGTTGGAATGTTGGAATGTTGGAATGTTGGAATGTTGAGGAATTCCGGGGCTGAGCGACCCGTCAACTTGTAGGTAGAGCCGAACTTTGGAACTGTTAAAAACGGTCCGCCAATTGGTGGGCCGCTTAGCTGGAATTAAAAGCGGCATTACAAATGCCGCTTAGCTCGGCCGCTTTGCATAGGACAGGCTTAAATAGCAAACGCTATTTTGATTCCTTCGATCAACATATTTACGCCCAGGACGCCTAAAATTATCCCCATTATCTTACCGATAATTATGAAATTTTTCTTTCCTACAATTTTAATGACATACCGGCTGTAAATGAAAGCCAGGTAAGTTAAAAATACGATAAGGCCAAAGATTAAGCCCGTGATTAATACATGAAAAAAACTTGCTCCAACAACAAAATTCATAGCCGTTACAATAGTTCCAGGCCCGGCTAAGATAGGAATGGCTAAAGGAGAAATGGCAATGCTCTCGTCATAAACGGGTACGCCCTGGAGGTGAATGCTCGATTTTTTTGATTGGAGCATCTCAAAACCGATGTAAAAGATTAAAATGCCTCCGAAAACCTTAAATGCGGGAATGGTTAGCCCGAAAATCTGGAAGATGTATTTTCCGATTAAAATAAAAGCGATTACGATGATAAAGGCAACAATGGTGGATGTTTTCGAGATTTCCTTTTTCCTGCGTTCATCAAGACCTTCGGATAACTGGACAAAAATCGGGATGTTAACCAAAGGATTCATGATGGCAAAAAATGCCATAAAAACTGTAAACGAATAGCTCCAGATATTTTCCATGCTAATCGTTTATTTCGTAAAGCCGAAGCCGGTTTTTAAGCCCGGTAATCTCATTTTGCATCGTTTGTATCCGTGCTAACAAATGATTGATGGTATCGATACCTTCAAGATTAATATCCAGCTCGAAGTAGAACCTGACAATCTTTTCGAGATGCTGAACCTGGTCAACATCAATAAATCCGGCTTCATCGATGTTTGTAATCTCAATCAAACCAATTTGCTGCAACGACGTGATAAACGAAATTTCGATGTTGTGGTTGACACAAAACTCGTTTACAGCTATTAAGTTTCCTGTTTGCATGGTTACGATTTTAAGATTACGATTGCGACAATTCGGTGAATAATGCCTTTTGCTTTTCGGTAAGGTTTGTCGGGATTTTGATGGAGTACGTTACAAACAAATCGCCGAAACTGCCTTCATTTTTATAAACCGGGAAACCTTTGCCTTTGAGTTTGATTTTTGCTCCATTCTGTGTTTCAGGCATTACTTTCAGTTTCACTTTTCCGCTTAAGGTTTCCATGGTAATTTCGCCACCCAGTACAGCCGTGTACAAATCCAGGTCGATGGTGGTGTACAAATTATTTTCCAATCGCTTAATTTTTGGGTGGTTGTTTATCGAAAATGTAATGAGTAAATCGCCGTTAGGGCCACCATTTATTCCCTGGCCTCCGTGTCCTGATATCCTGATGGTTTGTCCGTTTTCGATACCAGCCGGGATTGTAATTCGTATGTTTTGCCCGTTTACCGTTAAAGTTTGTTTGTGGGTTTTAAATGCGTCGATAAGGTCGAGATGCAATTCGGCCTGGTAATCCTCACCTCTGTACTTTACCTGACGCCCCCTTCCAGCCTTTGAAGCGCCTCCGAACATTGATTCAAAGAAATCAGAAAAATCACTGTCCGAATGTTCTCCTGAATTCCTTGAACCACCTTGATTTGCATATTGTTGCTGCTGTTGATTTGCTTTTTCAAATTCATCGGCATGTTTCCAATCTTTGCCGTATTGGTCATATTTTTTACGTTTTTCAGGATCGCTCAAAACTTCATTGGCTTCGTTAATCTGCTGGAAATTCTTATTTGCGTCCTTATCATTTGGATTCAGATCGGGATGAAATTTCCTGGCTAATTTACGATAGGCAGCTTTGATTTCCTTTGGCGTTGCCGTGTTACCGATTCCTAAGATTTTGTAATAATCAACAATAGTCATGAGCTAGCGTAATGGTATTGTTTAAGCTTTTTGAAAAGGATAATCTGTGTAGCCCTTTTCATCGGCAGCATAAAATAAATCCATTTTGAGATCCTGCGATAAAGGCCAGTTGTTTTTAAACCTTGCCACAAGATCAGGATTGTTGATGAACGGTCGTCCGAAAGCAACGAGATCACCCAATCCACTTTGAATATCAGCTTCAGCTCTTTCCTTGTCGTAACCGCCGGCGAGAATAATGGTGTTTTTAAAAGTATCCCGGATAAGTTTTTTCAGTTCCGTTGGAACTTCGGGAGCACCCATCGCTGAATGATCGACAAGATGAATGTAGCCGATTTCGAGATTATTGAGTTGTGTTGCCAGGTATTTGTAAGTGGCTTCAATTTCGGGATAGTGCGGCATGTCGCTGGCTACGCCGTATGGCGACAAACGAATACCGGTGTTCTCTTTTCCGATGGCATCAGCCACGGAAGCAGCAACCTCCAACACAAAACGGCAACGGTTTTCGAAACTTCCACCATAATTATCGTCGCGGTTATTGCTTACCGGCGAAATAAACTGTTCGAGCAAATAACCGTTGGCGGCATGAAGTTCAACACCGTCGAATCCTGCATCTACAGCATTTAATGCAGCATCAACAAATTCTGATTTTGCATGTAAAAGATCATCGGTAGTCATTGCTTTTGGTATCGGGAAATCCTGAAGCTGTTTGGCATCGGTCCACATCTGGCCTGCTGCTTTCACTGCCGATGGTGCAAGAATCTGCGCTCCTTCGGGCATGTTGAGTTCATGGCTGATCCGGCCGGTATGCATCAATTGAACGACAATTTTTGCGCCGTGCTGATGTACTGCCGACGTTATCAGTTTCCAGCCTTCAACCTGCTGGAGGCTGAATATACCAGGTATGCGCGCATAGCCCAGCCCGTTTGGTGAAGGAGACGTCCCTTCGGTTATTATCATTCCGGCGCCCGAACGCTGTTTGTAATATTCGGCCATCAGCTTATTTGGCACATTTCCGATAGCCCTGCATCGTGTCATCGGTGCCATCACAACCCGGTTTTGTAATTCTTCTGTTACAACTTTTGCTGCTGAAAACAATTTATAATCTTTCATATCCGACATTTTATGTTATTATTTGGCTCTTTAAACAAGCTAAAATCGATTAAGTTGTGGAGTTGTTGTTTTAAACCCATGAATGCAGTCTGAAAAACCGAAATCTTATCCCATTTTAGATGCGGGCGGTTTTAAAATCAATAAGTTAGTATTTAATAAAAACTTTATTTCCTCAACGCATTAAATAAACTGCTGTTTGCATGCAGATGCAAGTCACATTGACCAGCATCAGCTTTACTACTTTAAAAATGAAGCGTGTCGACGTGTATGGTTACATTCGTCCTGATATTCTTCCATGCCGGCAAAAACATCCTCCACAAGCCAGTAGTAATTATACTCTTCATCTTCACGCGCTTCGAGTTCTTCTGGCGAAGGAAATAAATACCTGAACAGCTTATTTTTACTACTCTTAATTTTCCGCCAGACCATTTGCCTGATATTGTTACTATTTTTTCTCATAATGTTTATTGTTTTTTAAAAGCACGAAATTACTCCCGGGGCACCCTAAAATCTTTACATAATTCCCTAAAAGAATTGCATTATTCACACATTGGGGAGGGGGAAGAATGGAATGATGGAATTATAGAAGTATAGAAGTATGGAATGATGGAATGATGGAATGATGGAATGATGGAATGATGGAATGATGGAATGATGGAATGATGGAATGATGGAATGATGGAATGATGGAATGATGGAATGATGGAATGATGGAATGATGGA
>CAJATL010000365.1 GCA_903944895.1 uncultured Bacteroidota bacterium | reverse complement strand
TTTCCGGTGTTTTCGACAAAAATGGTGTGCTGCCCAACCGGAACGCTGATGGTATAATAGGCATTTGCACTTGCAGTGAGGTTCACCTTATTCACGCCATCGAGCCAGATTTTAATTTTAGAGAGGCTGACGTTTGCACCTGTGTAAACGGTAAACTCTCCGGGTTTTGTAAAATTTACAGCAAAGGTTGGCGGATTGCGGTAAGCGTTAAAAAAATATCCGTAAAGGAATTTCCCAAGTTTGGTTTCGTTTGGAACAATCGAACCATTTGGTGAGATGGTAAAATTATTTTCGGGTGCTTTTTGCAAGGCTGTACCAAAGTCGGGAAAGATATCGAGTGCCGTATTAACATTGGCGGTGCAAAGCGGTGTTTCGTAAACCACATTCTGAGCCGGAAAATTCACCTGCTCCAAAAAAGTGGATAATGGCGCAAAATGAGCAAATAATCCATTTGGGTAAAGGTACGAATTCCACCACCACGACATGGCTGTGCTTGCCGTTCCCGACAATGCCGACGCCCACAACGTATTATGAAAAGTTATTCCTGTCGGATCATTCTGAAACACCTCTTCGGGGGTATAGGCCAGCGAAAATTCACCCACGATTGCAGGTTTGTTGTATTTGGCAAGATAATCTTTGGAGTAGTTGTAGATTTTAATTTCGAGGTCAGGAATTAAGGTGTAGATGTGCATTTGCGTAAAAGTGGTGGTTGCCGAATTCCAATAGTCGGCATCGTGCTCGGGAATGGCAAAACCACTCGAAACGGGCCTGTTGCGGATGTCGTTGGTTTTGGTGAAAGCGCTCATTTCGTTGAGCCAGCTAACTGTTTGTGTGCGGAAATCGTTGTAAACGCCTGTATTATCAGCCTCCGAAAGAATTTCCCAGGATGCTGTGTACGGCGAATATCCCCACCTGGCCATGATGTATCTTATTTTCCGTTTAAAAAGACTCTTGGCCGTGGTGTTGACAAGGAAATCCTGAGGGCTATTACAAGGCCCGCCATTGGCGAGGTTGTAGGGATTTTGATTCCATCCCGGGGTATTTGCCGGCTTCATCTCGTCGTGAATCATGATGTTGAGCTGGCAATAAATCCCTTTATTGGCGAGGCGTTCATAAATCCAGTCCAGTGCCCAGGCCCGGTTTTGCCGGGCTGAATAATTTCCTGTGCCGGTTTCCTGCCACTCGGGTTCGAAGCTCCAGGGAGCCATCACGATTTTGGTGAAATTGCCGCCGTTTTCGCCGAGTTCATTAATCCAATCTTCGTAAATGGTGAAGCCCTGGCTCCACTCTGTCCAGCCTAAGTTTGTGCCGATGCCAAAGAATTTCCCGCCATCATCATAAACAAACTGCTTGTTGGCCGCCGGATGAATAAATCCGCGCAAAGCGGAAGCCGTACATTGCATCTGACCAACCGGATAAGCCGTTGTGCCGTTGATGTCGGTGCAGGTGAGCAGGTAGCTCCAGGTTCCGGTTTCGTTGGGGGCAAAGCGAACCCGCCAATCGGGACTGCCCACCGCAACAAGGTTGTTGGGTTGTGGCATATTGAAAGCCTGGTAATAAAACCCGTCAACATTATAAACCAGACCAGTTGGGGAAGTGAATTTACATTTCAGGTTTATCTGGTTAAAATCGTAAGGATTCGAATAAGAAGCAGTTAAACTGACGGTAAGTTCAAATTTCTGGTATTTTGAAACAGTGGCCGAATTTGCCGAAACTGAAGTGAAAACGGGATTGGCTGCACCGGAAAATCCGGCCAGCAAAAGGATTATAAAAATCAGTAATGACGAAAAATGACGAATTGTTTTTTTTTTAGCCATGATGCCTTCACCCCAAAATGAAAATGATTTTTACCCTGAAATCAAATCAAAATTAACACAAAAAACGCCCATTGGTGAATATTTTCAATTCTAAGTCGAAAACAATTTCCGGCAAGCAATTTTTCAATTAACAAAACTGATCGTAAAAATGTTTCGGATTGGCTTTTCTTAGCCTGAAATTGTTTTAAAAAATGGCGTGGAGATGGGTCTGTTTTCCTGCAATATGCCAAAAAAATGGCTGGCAATGTTTTTTAAATCTTATCGAAAATCACTCCTGAAATGGGACAGCTTATGCCTTTGTTTCTTCTTTACTTTTTCTCATCGAAGATAAAACTCCGATAATTAAAACTCCGATGATAACGGCAAGCGAAATCAATGATGGAATTTTGAAATGGTTTACCAAAATCATTTTTACACCCACATAAGCCAGGATAAACACCAGGCTGAACTTCATGTACCTGAATTTATCCATCATATTTGCCAGGAAAAAGTATAGATTTCTTAAACCAAGAATGGCAAAAATATTTGAAGTGAACACAATGAAAGGGTCGGTGGTTACGGCAAAAATAGCCGGTATCGAATCGACGGCGAAAATAACATCCGAAAATTCAACCACCACAAGGGAGGCAAAAAGGATGGTTGCTGTGTGTTTTCCGTTTTTGATGATAAAATATTTGCTGCCTGATAATTCCCATGAAATGGGATAAACCATGCCGAGCAAGCGAAGCGCGAAGTTTTTGGAATAGTCAACATTTTCGTGGCTGTCTGTAAGCATTTTAAATGCCGAATAGAGCAAAATTGCGCCAAAAAAATAGGTCGACCAGCTAAAACGCTCGATGATGGCCGTTCCCAGGTAAATCATCACCCCTCTGAAAACTACTGCACCAATAATACCCCAGAACAAAATCCGGTGCTGATATTTTCCCGGAATTTTAAAGTACGAAAAAATCATGGCTATCACGAAAATGTTATCGAGGCTCAGCGATTTCTCGATGACAAAACCGGTGTAATATCTAACGAGTGCATCACCCGGACTGATGTTGTGGATATTTATGTCGAAAAAATTCTGTTGGTAAATATAGTAAATCGCTCCCCCGAAAATCGTGGCAAGAATTACCCAGACCAGTGTCCATAATAGTGATTCCTTTAAAGTGATGACCTGGTTTGATTTGTGAAAAACGCCCAGATCCAAAGCAAGAAATATCGAGATAAGAACCAAAAAAAGCAGTAAGAGAATGATCATATCGGAATGAGATAGTTGTTCAGATTATTTGATGAAATTTTTTAATGCTTCTGACTTTGTAACTAACAGCAGCAAAAACATTTAACATGTGGGCAAAAGTAGCTAAAATTCCCCGTTTGTGGTTGGCCAAAAAGAAGCCCGGAGAACAAAAAACTGTTCCCCGGGCAATTCATCAATTAATCATTTAAAAACAAAACAAGCCTTTATGGAAATGTAATCGTTCCCGGATTCAGCATTTTTACAAAGTAGGCTTTACCAGGTAAAAGATTTCCAATCGTATTGATGCTGTATTCAGGCCAGAAAACTTCTATCGAAGCAATCCCTTTAACCACAATTAAGTCGGTGATAACAGGAGAAAATAAAGTTTCAGCGCTAACAGGTTCATTGCCGATTACAGGAATCATATTCCAGCCAGCCGAAAGCTGAAGCGTTTTATTATTTTCGGGAGTACCGGCAATGGTGAGGGTTACATCCTGAGATAATTTGATTTTGTAAGCCGACTGGCTGTCCCAGGTTCCGATGGTATTCAGGTTTTCGGCAGGGTAGTAAACTTCCGTCATGCTCTGGATAATGATGAGTTCCGGATAAATATCGCTTAACAAGGTTACGATGTCGGTTTCGGAAGGCATAACATAACTTGATAAACTGTTCCATCCGGTTTTAAGTGGGATCGAATGCTGTAGTGTGCAGGTTGAGCACATGCTAAAACAAACAACATCTAATTCGGTTTCGGTTAAAGGGACATTCAGAAACCGTTTATATCCGCCAAAACCATCATCCACACCACATTCGGCAGGAACAATTTCAGAGCCTTCATAAGTATTGCCATTTAAATATTTGAAGGTTTGATACGAACCGGAAACCAATAAAATAGTTACCGAATAAATTCCATTACCATTGTCCGTCAAAGCAATTGCCGCCGGATCCCAGCTTTCAAAATCACCTACAATGTGGACACCATCTGGTGAAACAGTTTCATTGGTCATATCAACACTGAATTTAACCCAGGCAAGCTGTGGACAACTACCACATCCGGCAAAACAAACGGAAGGCAACGTTGTTGCGGTTTCAGGAACTGTTAAAAATCTGTTTCCGTTCTGGCTACATTCAGCAGGAACCCCCTCATAACCTGGCAATTCGAGTCCATTTACAAATTTATATTCCTGATAAGAACCAATTGCAAGCGGAACTGTGCATGAATAAATATTCCCTTCGGATAATGTCATTGGATTGGTGCCGATAGCCCAGCCCTGGAATGTACCTACAAGGAAAACCCCGTCGGGTGATGGTGGTTCGTTGGTCATATCAACCTGGAAAGTAACATCAACCAATGGTGGTGAGCATACTGTGCAACTGCTGAAGCATACAACATCAAGGTCGGTGTTGGTTTCGGGGACCGTGAGATGACGTTTGAAGCCTCCATATCCGTCTTCCACGCCACATTCGTAAGGAACAATTTCAGAACCATCGAATGTATTGCCATTTAAATATTTGAAGGTTTGATATGAACCGGCAACCATTAAAATTCCTACCGAATAAATTCCAGTTCCATCGTCTTGCAAAGCAATTGCCCCCGGATCCCAGCTTTCAAAATCACCAACAATATGAACTCCATCAGGTGAAACGGTTTCATTGGTCATGTCAACACTGAATTTAACCCAGGCCAGCAGCGGACAATTACCACATCCGCCATAACAAACGGAAGGCAATGTTGTAGCTGTTTCAGGAATTGTTAAAAACCTGTTTCCGTTCAGGCTGCACTCGGCAGGAACAATCTCTGCACCTGGCCAGTCGAGGCCATTTACAAATTTATATTCCTGATAAGAGCCTATCGGAAGCGTAACCGTGCAGGAATAAATGTTGTTTTCGGAAAGTGTCATTGGATTGGTGCCGATGGCCCAGCCCTGGAATGTACCCACCAGGAAAACCCCGTCGGGTGATGGTGGTTCGTTGGTCATATCAACCTGGAAAGTAACTTCGGTGGTTGGCGGAACACAAATGGTGCAACTGCCAAAACAAACCGGGTCAAGAACCAAAGGATCGGCAGGTGCAGTGAAGAACCTGTTAGAATTTGATGCACATCCTGCAGGAACGGTTTCCGCCTCGTCCCAGATTGTTCCGTTAATAAATTTATATTCGTAGGTATAGCCCGAAATCAGCGGGGTTGTAAAAGTATAGACGGCATCGTGGGCTAAAGTCATCAGACAAGTGCCGGGATCCCATCCCTGGAAATTTCCTGCAACATGAACACCGTTTGGTGAAACAGTTTGTTCGGCCATGTCAACCGAAAAAGTTACCAGTACAGGTGGTGAACAAGTCCCACAGCTCCCAAAACATACAACATCGAGTGTAGTGTTTTCGGCAGGTACAGTAAGAAAGCGGTTTAGGTTTTGGGCGCATTCGGCGGGAACTGCTTCAAGACCAGCAAAAGTATTGCCGTTTACAAATTTGTATTCGTGGGTTTCGCCAACAAGCAGGTTGAGTGTAACAGCATAAATGCCATTTCCCTGGCCAATCATTAATGTTGTTGCAGGATTCCATTCCTGGAATGAACCAACTAAATGCACGCCATTCGGAGAAACTACCTGACCGGTCATATCAACCTGGAAAGTAACATCGGCTGTTGGTGGAGGTATGCACGTTTCGCATTTTCCAAAGCATACCAGATCCAAAGTTGTATTTACGCCGGGTACATCAAAAAACCTGGCATTTCCGTTAAACAAGGTGCTTTCGGCACAGGTTAAAGGAACGGTTTCAGCTTTTGTGCGAACGTTGCCGTTTACAAATTTAAAGGTATGATGATCGAACTCGGTGAGATTTACCGTTGCCTGATAAATACCGTCGCTGATAAGTGTCATTGGATTTGCTGAGTAATTCCAGCCCTGAAAGCTTCCGACAAGATGCACGCCATCAGGAGAAACCACTTCATTGGACATATCAACCTGGAAAGTAATATCCACGTCCGCGGGTGCCGGGCAAACTGTACACATTTCGTAGCAAATAGGGTCGAGGGTTGTGTTTACAGCAGGGACTATCAAAACACGGTTAAGGCCAACCGAACATTCAGCAGGGACTATTTCTTCAAAGCCCCAGTCATTTCCGTTAACAAATTTGTATTCGTACGAATTGCCAACCTCCAAACTAAAGGTTGCCGCATAAATACTTCCGCTAACCAAAGTCATCGGTGAACCAGCAGGATCCCATCCCTGGAAACTTCCTGCAATATGCACTCCATCCGGCGAAATGGTTTGATAGGCCATATCAACCTGGAAGATAATATCCACGGTTGGAACAACGCAGGCCACGCAACTGCCAAAACAAACCAAAGGTAAAGTCACGGCAGCATCAGGTACTGTGAAATAGCGGTTATTGTTCTGGGCACAACCTGCAGGTACATTTTCTGCCCCAGGCCAGTCATTTCCGTTTACAAATTTGTATTCATAATCGTTACCTTCTGGGAGCGACAGCGTAACTGCATAAATATTGGCACCCTGATCTGTCAACAGGGTTGAGCCAGGATTCCATCCCTGGAAGTTTCCGGCAACATGAACGCCAAGTGGTGAAACTGTTTGTTCCGACATATCCACCTGGAAGGTAACATTAACATTTGCCGAACAGGAACTACAACTTCCAAAGCAAACTAAAGGCAGCATAATTGGTTCTGCTGGTACAGTAAAAAACCTGTTGCCACTTGTGGCGCAAGCCGCAGGAACAGTTTCGTCTATTCCGGGGCCCCATGCATTACCATTAATATACTTGAACTGAGCTGCAAATCCTGCCGGAATATCTATGGTGACAGCATAAATATTGTTGCCCTGATGTGTCATCAATGTTGCAGAAGGTACCCATGGCGGGTTCTGAAAATTTCCTGCAATATGAACGCCGTTTGGTGAAACCGTTTGCAGCGACATATCAACCTGGAAGGTAACACTTACCGAAGCTACGGGTTGTACTGTTGCTGAAGTAATATAAATTACATCCCCCTGGTTGCTGCCATTTCCATTGGCTGCATTCAATGCTGCGTTAAAAACAACGGGGCCTACTGCCGGATTAGGTGCTGTCCAGTTCGCGCTCCATGTTTTGCTGCCTGCCGTTGGGGTGGTTCCTGCAGAAGTGTGAGTTACTGCCTTATTACCATTGGTCAGCTTGGTTTGAGTTGCGTTGGTGATGGCAAATGTGCCAACTTTAGCGCCTGAAGCATTTTCAGCGGTAAGCTCAAAGCCAAACTTCACTACGCCGGTGTGTGTTCCGGATACCGTAATACTGTATGTTTGTCCGGGAACATAACCACTCTGGGGAATATTTGTTGTAATCCAGCTGGTGGCATTTTGGGGCTGGCCGGTGTGGCATTGGGTACAATTTATCCCACTATCACCAACAGAACCCGTTTTCCCTCCGATAGATCCGGTACTGTTTCCCAATAATATGATAGCTATTGGCAAAAGTACTAATGGTAAAAATTTGTAGATTTTTTTCATTGTAATAAAAATTAGGTGAATAATAATTTCTAAAAATATTTTGTTATTAATTTACAATCAGCTTATTAACTAAAAAATTATTCCCCGAAAGGATTTGGATAAAGTACATTCCTTTCCTCAATGTCGAAATATCAAGTATGGAGTTTTTGATTTCCACATTCAGAACCTCTTTTCCATCAATGGCCAAAATGGTAATCTGCCGCTCAACTCCGGTTTCGATAAAATAAAGGTTTTTGCTTGCAGGATTTGGATAAAAGTCAAAAAGCCGATCTTTTTGGCTTGTATGATTCTCCGAAATGCCAATGATTATGCAAGTATCACAACTCGAAAAACAAACATCGGTTAACACAGTATTTACGTCAGGCACTGTAATATAGCGGTTGTTATTGTTGGAACAACCCGAAGGTACAGTTTCATCTTCTCCCCATTCGTTGCCATTTACAAACTTATATTCATGATATGAGCCTGATTGCAAAACTGCGGTGTAATAAAACACGTCATCAATTCCGGGAATCATCGCAGTAGCGCCGGGATCCCAGCCCTGAAAACTGCCGGTAATATGAACGCCATCAGGAGAAATAATTTCAACATTGGCCATATCAACCCTGAAAGTTACTTCGACATCGACAGGTGGCGGGCCACAAGGCTCACAACTGCCAAAACAAACCGTGGGTAAAATGATGTTGTTGGCCGGAACGGTAAGAAAACGGTTGCCATTCTGTGAACATCCTGGTGGAACTATTTCGGCATTTGAAAAGGTATTTCCATTGATGAACTTGTATTCATGCTGAGAGGCTTCTTCAAGCATGATGCTGACTTCGTAAATATTGCTGCCAACATTCACCATTGGTGTTGAAGTGGCATTCCAGCCCTGGAAGGTTCCTGCCAGATGAACACCTTCGGCAGCAACGGTTTCGTACGTCATATCAACACGGAAAGTAACCTGGTGGTCGGGCAAAGGGGGAATACATTCTTCACAAGTCCCAAAACAAACAACAGCAAATACAGTGTCGTTTTGAGGTACTGAAAAATACCTGCTAAAACCCCCGAACCCATCCGGAACGCCGCAGGCCTCGGGAACTGCTTCTGCATTATCAAAAGTATTTCCGTTGATAAATTTGTATTCGTGATAATCGCCTGCCGTAAAATCGAGGGTGATGCTGTAAATGTTGTTCCCTAAATCATTAAGCAGTGTTGCTGCCGGATCCCATCCCTGGAAGCTTCCGGCAAGATGCACACCATTGGCCGAAACGATCTCATTGGTCATATCAACAATAAAAGTTACCGAAGCCGGAAGCGGTGGAACGCATGGATTGCAGCTTGCAAAACATACGGCTGTCATTGTAGTATCGGAGGTTGGGACTGTAAAAAACCGGTTTCCGTTTTGGGCACAGGAACCCGGCACAGTTTCGGCAGCTTCAAAAGTATTCCCGTTGATGTATTTAAATTCCTGAGAAGTTCCTTGTTCAAGCTCGATGGCATATTCGTAAATGTTGTTTCCAATTGGGTTCATTGCAAAAGTTGCAGGGTTCCAGCCCTGAAATGATCCGGCAAGGTGTACTCCATCAGCCGAAACGATTTCGTTGGTCATATCAACCCGAAAAACCACATTATGGAAAGGTTGTGGCGGAAGGCAAATTTCGCAGCTTCCAAAACAAAGCGGCATCAAAGTAGTGTCGTTCAAAGGCACGGTCAAAAACCTGTTATACCCGCCCAGTCCGTCATCCACGCCACATTCCTGCGGAACAATTTCGGTAAAATCGAACGAAATGCCATTAATAAATTTGTATTGGTGGTCTTCGCCAGATAAAAGTGTAACCGTTGCTGCGTAAATATTTTCGCCCATATCCGTCATCGGGGTTGAAGAGGCATTCCATCCCTGGAAAGTTCCTGCAAGATGAACGCCATCTGCCGAAATAGTCTCATTGGACATATCAACCAAAAAGGTAACGTCAATTTCAACCGGCGGAGGGCCACATGGGCCGCAGGCTCCGTAACAAACCAATGGTAAAACCGTATTGGTCATTGGCACTGTGAGATATCTGTTATTATTATAACCGCATTCGGCGGGAACGTTTTCGGCAGAAAGCCAGTCGATTCCGTTTACAAATTTGTATTCCTGATACGTGCCTGAAGGCAGGATGGTGGTAAAAGTATAAATATTATTGCCAGCATCGTTCATCAGCGTGCTGCCGGGATCCCAGCCCTGGAAACCACCGCCGATGTGCACACCGTCGGGTGAAATAACCTGCTCCGACATATCCACCTGGAAGGTAATTTCGATATCAATGGGCGGTGGACCGCATGGATAACAACTTCCAAAACAAACCGCATCAAGTGTAGTGGGAACTGAGGGAACAGTTATAAAACGGTTCCAGCCAAAGGCGCATGCGGCAGGAACGGTTTCTCCGCCAGCCCAGGCATTGCCGTTGATGAATTTATATTCGTAATAATTGCCGGCTTCTATTTCAAGCGTCACGGCGTACACATTATTCCCTACAGGCAGCATTTCGGTAGTTGCCGGATTCCAGGACTGGAAACTTCCTGCAACATGCACCCCGTTTGGAGAAACTGTTTCGTTGGACATATCCACCTGAAACGTAATATTTACCAACGGCGGATTACAAATAATGCAGCTTCCGAAGCAAACAGCCGGTAATACGGTGTTGGCAGATGGGACGGTTAAAAAACGGTTATTGTTTTGAGCACAGCCTGCCGGAACTTGTTCGTCCATCCCCCAGGCGTTGCCATTCACAAATTTATATTCTATCGCATCACCGGGGTTGAGATTTACGGTTACCGCATAAATGCCATTCGAAACAAGTAACATTTCGGTGGCTCCCGGCGCCCATCCCTGGAAACTTCCGGCAACATGAACACCAAGTGGCGAAACCGTTACCTCCGACATATCCACCCTGAAGGTTACATCAACGCCGGTTGCTGCCGGCTGAACGGTATGCGAAGTTTTATAAATAACGTCACCGCTTGTACCACCGTTTCCATTGGCCGCATTAAACGCTGCATAAAAAGTTACAGCACCAGTTGTAGCAGCAGGAGCAACCCAGTTCATGGTCCAGATTTTACTGTTCCCGATGGGCGTGGTACCTCCCGATTTGTGTGTGACTGATTTGTTGTTGTTGGCAAGCTGGGTTTCGGTAGCATTGATGATGGAGAAAGTGCCGACTTTAGCGTTTGCACTATTCTCGGCGGTAAGCTCAAACCCGATTTTTACAACACCCATGTGAAATCCTGTGGCTGTAATAATATACGATTGGCCCGGGACATATCCGCTTGCCGGAATATTTGTGGTTATCCAGTTTGTAGCGGTTTGTGCGGTGCCTGTATGACACTGTGTGCAGTTTGCACCTGCATCGCCCGGCGAACCGGTTTTTCCTCCCGGAGAGCCGGTGCTGTATGCCAGCATAATAACAACCATTGGCAAAATTGCGAAAGGAAATAATCTGTAAAAACGTTTCATATTTTTATCGAATTAAATTTATTTAGCTTAAAAATGCTTTTTCAAAAGTAATTATTCTTTTATAAACTTCTTCGAATTCATCAATTCACCCTTGTAAACCCGAACATTATACATGCCTGGTTTCAGTTTCGAAATATCCATCTGCGGGGTTTCCAGCAACAGATCAACTACTTTTTGTCCTACTGAGTTAAATACCGAAACCTGGAAAGGTGTTTCAATGCCGCCGAAAATGATCTGGTTTATCGATGGGTTTGGATAAAAACTGATTTCGATGTTTCCAGCCTGGTTTGCATTTGAAGGAGAAATGGTGGCCGATTTTACCAGCGACATCCCGTTATTTTTAAGCAGGTTCTGATCCCATTTTTCGTCGAACTCGGGTTTTAAATCAAAAACCTGATCGTTCCTCAGAATTCTGAAAATCATCTCATCATCAGTTGTAAAACCATCGTGTACAATTGTTGTAGGATCGTCTTCAAAAACCGGCAATCCCACAGTTTCTCCAGGATTCGTCATCGTAATTCTGCCAATTAACAGCCCGCAGGCAGTCGAAATTTCGATCTGATCGCCCTTCTGAAGCCCGGAAGTAGCTTTCCCTTCGAGTACAATTACATGCGAATCCGGCCCCGGGTTGATGCCTGTAAAATCATTATTTGCTTCGATGGCCGGAGAATTTTTCGTTCCACCGCAATCAGGATAGGCAAAAGTTACCGCCTCCGTAAATTTTGCTGTATATGCTTTTCCGGGTTCAAGCACCATCAGGTTTTGAAATACTCCGGGCCAGTAAACCCTCATTCCGGCAATTTCTTTAACAATGACCACTTTTCCAGGAATTGGTGCAAATAATACTGCAGGAGCCACGCCACATTCGTTCAAAACCGGCATCAAATACCAGCCTCCGGCAGCATAATTCAGTGTTTTATCCTGTAAAGGTATTCCTGAAACCGGTAAAACCTGATTACCATTTACCTTGATCTGATAGCCGCTTCCGGAATTCCAGCCCCCGTTCTGATCAATCGTGTTTATTTGTTCGGCTGGCCAGTACATTGTCGTGTAATTCTGAAGAATAATGAGTGAATTATCTGCCGTGATCGGGCTAAACATGCTGGCAACCATCGGGTTTTGAATGTCGAGATAAGATGAAATTCCGCTCCAGCCATTTGGAATCTGAATATTTTGAACGGGTAAATCCGTCACCGTTAACAAAGCCGGCAAGCTTGTTTTGCTGCCGCAGGAATTTGTAGCCACGCAATAATAGTTTCCTGCATCAGCGGTGGTAACCTGCGATAATAAAAGCTGTGTTCCGTTTTCATCTTCAATGATTCCGGCAGGGCCAAACCATTGGTAAGTAATCGTTCCGGAGCCAGTGGCGGCTATTTCAAAAACAACATCATCACCTGAATAAACGGTTTGGCTGATGGGTTGTAAAGTAATTTCTGGCGTAGCTAAAAGTCCCAGCAGCATGATGTCGGTTGCCGAATTCGGGCATGGAGATAAGGGGAAAGCGGTAAGTGTCAACTGGGCATAACCTGCGGCTTTGTCACCAGTGCCTGGGGTATATAAAGTCGAAACGGAGGAGGTATTCGAAAACATCCCGTCGCCGGCGGTAGTCCAGAGAACCAGCGAATAATCGGATGCTGTTCCCGTAATCTGAGCAGCCTGATTTCCGCAGCTTTCAAAGTCAATTCCGGCCGAAACGGTGGTTTCTGAGTTTACTAAAATGTAATCTGTTTTGGATAAAGATTGCGAATTTGTTCCATCCGAAATGGTAAGCGTCACATCAAAAGTGCCTTTGGCAGGATAAACCACCAGCGGATTCTGTGCGGTCGAGGTTGCCGGATTCCCGCCTTCAAAAGTCCATTGCCAGCCTGTTACCGGCCCGTTGGATTGATCGCTAAACTGAACGCTGTTTCCCAGACAGACAGTTGTTATATTGCCCGAAAATCCTGCAATAAGTTGTGATCCGGGCAAAACCGTAACCTGCCAGGTTACCGGATTTGTGGTATTTCCGGGCACACCATCGTTTACAGTCACCGAAACCTGGTGTGTTCCGGCCATCCCTGCACCGGCAACAAAATTGTAAACCGATGTTTGCGAAACTGCCACTCCATCCAATAACCAGGCATAATACAACTGGCCGCTTTCAGGATCGGTTGCAGTAACCGAAAAATTGATGGTTCCGCCAAGCTCGACACTTTGGGTTAATTGTGTTGGAAGATAGCTGTTTATTGTTGGAGCAAGATTTGGCAAAACAATGGCATTTTTGGGAGTAACTCCACTTGCCGGCATTGCTGAGCCAACATAAGGTGTGTAGAATGCCCAGACTTTTGTTAATGTAGGATGATTGCCTGTTGGATTCGTGATTGGAAAAGTAACCGGAACTACCTGGGTGTCTTCCGCCGAAACATGCGCCGAAACGGCAATTCCGGCAGGATTTCCAATCGAATCCCATGGAATCGAGATTTCGGTAAGGCCGTTTTCCGACCAGCCTTCGTACGAATTGCATCCGTTACTTCCAAAGTATTTGTATTGCCAGGATGTTCCGGTCCATTTATTCAATTGAATGGATTTGCTGCCACCTTCGATGGCAACCTGATATTCAGGTTTGTAAGGATTTGCAAAACTAACCCTGCCCCATGAATCATTGGTAGCACCACTTCCGGTAAGGTGATCGGTATCAATATTTACGAAAAAGTCGCCACCGATATTGAGGTTTAAATTATAAAGGCCCACATACAGGTTTTGATTATCCCAGGTAAGATAAAGCGAATATGTTTTGAAGGCCATTAACTCCGAATTAGCTTCGAAATCGTTGGTTCCATCAATAACAATGGTGTGTGGTGTTGTACCTGATGGAACGGTGTAATTTGCTGTATTGCTTCCTGAAATGGCATTTCCATTAACATCTTTAACATTGGAAACCACAATCTGTCCAGCGTCACCCGAAAACCAGGTTCCGCTGATGTTAAGCTGCACTTTTCTCCAGTCGCCCTGACGCACCGCCGAAACCAGTGTATAGGAATGAGCGAAATTCTGTAAACTATAATTTGAGACATTTTGTGACGAAGCAAGATCAACAGCTTCGCTAAAAACGATTTCCAGCGTATTTTCATCAATCCGGTAAGCCAGATTATTTAATGTTGGCGGAAAAACATCTAAATTTTGAGCCGATAGCGTATTAAGTTCGGTAACTTTTGTTCCTGTGGGTGGCGAGGTGTAGCCTGCAAAAAGCCGTGTTTTAAACTGGTTGTTGCCTTTAATTTCATCACCTTTAACAAGGGTTCCTTCAAATTCGCCGTTGTGTTGTGCACCTCCATTTCCAAAAACCATGGCTACAGTAGCACCCGATGCTGAATTACGCTGTCCGCAATAAGAACCATAATCGCCCCACATCCTTTGAAGGTGCGATTTTCCTGACCAAAGAATATCCAGAAGGCCGGGTGTCCAGCCAGATTTGATGTAACCATCGGTACCATAAAAGTTGTAAATCACATCCAGGAAATTTACGCCGGCGGTAAGTTCGATCCGTTTTTTAACGCCCCATTGCGAAAGCTCCACCACAACCATGTCACCGGAACTCTGCAGGATTTCGATTTGATAAATGGAACCCTGTTGGTTAGGATCAACATCCGAAAGTGCTGCTACATGATTGTTTGAGGCGTCGTTGTAATCGCCATCAGTTTCAGACCAGTAAGCCATGTCGGAGCCAACCACCGAAAACGCGTTTCCATAACCATCTTTATAAAAGAGCCAGTTTACTTTTCCGCCAATGCTTTCGAAAACCGCAAAAATATTCTGGTTGTGAATAACTACCTCATCAACCCCGTCGTGATCGATATCGCTAAAATAGGCAGCCAGAGGTGACTGATATTGTCCTGCAGCCCAGCGAGCAGCTTCGGCATAAACGTTTGCATTTTTCATGTGCGACGAATAACGATGTTCCCATCCGGCAACGGTGCCGCCTTCGTGCCATCCTGTTTCGTGGAGGTTTATCATAAGCGTGTACCAGCCAAGTTGTGCGAGGTCGTTATTGGGTGCAGTCATCAAATTGTTGTGGGCATCGCTCCAGATGTAGCCATAATTCCATTTTGGGTTGTGAAAATCGGAATGGGATTCCGTTCCTGCCCATTGGTTGTACCAGGAGTTGTTGCTCCCACCGTAACCATCAGGGCCTCCCAACAATCCATAGGTTCCGGGAGTAATTTCAGCCCCCGTACCGTTAAAGTTGGAATTTTGCATGGCATCGGTAAGTTTCCACACATTAACACCCGGATAGTTGTCGTGGCACCACCAGAGTACGTTTTCGTAATTATCCAGGAAAGATGAACCGTCATGTTCGTTCATCTCGGAGGCTACCTCCCAATCGGTACCATAAACACAAATTTTATATTGCCCCATACCCGAAATCTGGTTTTTGGCGCCATCGGCATTGTACATCATATTCCCGACAAACGAATTATTGATGGGAATAACCCGTAGGCTGACTCCGGAGCCATTGTTCATCCAATGAATTTTACCATTGTCGTAACCATTAAGATGCGGGCTGTCGTCGAGAACAACGCCCCAAACGCCATGTTGTGCCCAGTTATCGCCTGCCCAGTCAAGAACGCCTGAATTTGGATAACTTCCGGGCGCCAGCCAAACGCGCTCAGGAACCCAGGCGGTGCGAGGCTCATAATTATAATGATAATCAACCATGTCGCTTTCGACACCCACCGACCAGTCGTTCATATTATTCGTAACAAAAGGCATGATGTGCTGCCCAAGCGCCGAGGTCATCATTTCGACCTTACCTTGCGATACCAGCGAATTAAGCCAGGTGTTAAACTCGGGGTTGTGCCAGGCAGCGGCAGGCATCAGCGTTCCCGACATGTGGAAATTCCCGGGTGTGGCCGTGGCTTCGTGAACCTGCAAAATTTCGTCAAAGCCGCTTCCGGCAAGACCGCTTTGTCCGCCAGAGCTGCCATAAAAAACTTCGGTGTAAGTCAATCCCTGATTGCCGTGATGAACAAAAGCACAGTTGCCTTCGGCATCGCTGTTTTTTCCATCCGAATTAAAAACATCAATCATTTTTCCGTTTTCAAAAACGGTTATTTCGAAGTCAATGTTTTCGCGAAGCATTTTTTCGGGAAGTGATGTCTCCATCTCCCAGAGGTTGAACACCGGGGTGCGGAGCTGATATGCGTTTTCACTGTTGGATGATAAAGCCGAAAGATCAAAAGCAAAATCCTTTAAAGTACTTTTTTGTTTGTTGTCGGTGAGCTTCAACCGGAGGGTAATTCCGGCATTTATAAACAGGTCTTCGGTTAATTGATTTTCTTTACGGATAATCATATCATCAAAGGTGATCCTTAAAAAAAGGCTTTCTCCGGTTGTCCGGGCGAAAACAGAGCTGATATCTCCTGATTTTCCTTCACAATCACCCACCTGATCAAAACCCAGAAAATCAGATTTTTGCCAGAATTTTAAATCACCTGACACGGATTGTGCATTAGAATAATTGTTCACCAAAATCGTCATTAACAAAGCCCAAATTAGTGGGAGTGATAGAAGTTTTTTCATAAGCCGGAAAATTACTGTGTTCGCGATAAAAAGTAAGATATTTTTTAATTTATTTAATTTCAATACTGGCAAGCCGGCATCATCTGATTTTATGTGCCGGCTTGGTTAAGTTTCCAAAATTAGTAAAAACCTAATAAATAATTAAAAATATCCGTTTCATTGCATTTTAGGCTGGATCAGCCCGACAAATCCAACCTGGATGAAAGATATTTTGACAGGGTTATGATTTTATTACAAATTTGCAGGCCAGGATATTGTGCTTTTTTCGGCGCTTTTGATTTATTGGGTAGTTTTGACTGCTTGTCTCAACATTTTTTAAAATAGTATGTTTGTAGAATAAACATAACAAAACATGAAGGTTTCAGGGGTTTTTATCGTTTTTATATTTCTTGTTATTATCATAAATCCTGTTTTTGGTGGAGTTAAAGATAGCCTCGACCAGAAACTCAGTGCAAAGGCCGACACCAGCAAAGTAAAGGTTTTAAGCGATTTATGCTGGGAATACCGCTTTATTTCGGCTGACTCAGCCATCATTTTTGGAGAAATGGCGCTCACCCTGGCCGAAGATCTGAAATTCCCTAAAGGCATTGCCCAGGCTTTTAACGATCTGGGAATTATTTACATGGATAAGGCAAATTACCGGAAGGCTACAAAATATTTCGGTGAAGCCATGAAACTTCGCGGGCAGTTAAACGACCTGCCCGGCCAGGCTTCATTGTACAATAAACTTGGAATCATCGACCAAAAACAGGGCCGGCTCAAGGAGGCGCTTCAAAATCAGATTGCAGCCCTCAAAATTTATGAGCAGCTTGGGCAGGACAAGTGGATTGGCTATAGTTTGAACAACATCGCCATCATCCATCAAAACCTCGGAAATCTTGAAAAATCACTCGAATACCACAAAAAGGGTCTCGAATACCGTGTTAAGATGGGTGACGAAGCCGGGGAGGCAAATTCGCTGAGCAACATGGCCAATGTGTACGCCAAAATGTACGACACCACCAGGGCAATTGCTTATTACGAAAAAGCCCTCGCCATCTCCAGGAAATTAAAAAACGAAGAATACATCAGTGCCATCCTCAGCAATATGGGCAATATTTACATGGCCAAAAAAGAGTTTAAAAAAGCCCTTACCTTTTATTCCGAATCCCTCGAAATACGCGAACGACTCGGTGACAACAAAGGAATTTCTTCGACGCTTTCCAGGATGGGATCGCTTTATACCGAAATTGGCCGGTATCAGGATGCAGCCATGGCTTTAAACCGTGCTCTGGAGATTTCGAAGAAAATTTCGGTTATTGAGGAGGAGTTAAGCGCTTTGCTGGGACTGGCAAAATTAAAGGCTTTAACAAATCAAACCGACAGCGCCATTATTCTGATGAAGTTGTACATCGCCACCAACGATTCGGTGTATAGCGAGCGCATCAAACAACAAATCCTCGATGTGCAAAGCCAGTACGAAACCGATAAACTGGAGCAGGACCTCGAACTGGTGAAACAGGAAAAACAATTCACCGAAATCAAGCTCATCCAGCGAAAAACCCAGCTTTGGCTTTTGGTGTTTATCATTATTTCGATGACCGGGGCGGGGATATTTTTGTTTTATCGCCACCAGCAACGCCAGAAAGCGGCTGCTGATGCAGAAAAAATACGGCAACAGGAGGCCAGGATGAACGCTGTTTTCCAGGGACAGGAGGAAGAGCGGCGCAGGATAGCCAAAGAGTTGCACGATGGTGTCGGACAAACATTGAGCGCATTGAAATTGAATTATCAGACTTTGTCGTTTAAGGCAACCAGCCGTGATCTTGTTCAGGATTTAAAACGCCTTCAAACCATGCTCGACAGTGCCAGCGCTGAAGTAAGAACGATTTCGCACCAGATGATGCCGAAGGAACTGGAGCAATTTGGCCTGGTTCCCGCTATCGAAAACATGCTTAAAATGAACTTCGAAAACGCACCACTTCAATATCATTTTGAACATTCGGGATTTGAGGAACGCCTCGGTGTTCCTATTGAACTTGCACTGTTTCGGGTTTTACAGGAACTCATCAGCAATGTTATCAAACATTCGCAGGCCACTTTTTTAAACGTTCAACTTCTAAAACTCAAAACCCATGTTGTACTCAATGTTTCGGATAATGGCGTCGGTTTTGACGTTGATGCCACCGAAAAAAATGGTATTGGCCTGTTAAATATCGCAAGCCGCATTGATGCCATCAAAGGACATCTGAATTATGAATCGGCTCCGGGAACCGGAACATCTGTAACCATAAGAACACCAATAGCATGAATCAAATAAAAGTCCTTCTGGCTGATGACCATCAGATCATTGTTGATGGCCTGAAATCGCTGTTGAAAAACACTGATGACATCATTGTTGCAGGAGAAGCCAACAATGGCCGCGAAGCACTCCGCCTGCTCGAAATTTTAAAAGTTGATATTATCTTGATGGACATTGATATGCCCGTGATGAACGGCATTGACGCCCTCAAAGAAATTAAAAGAGTTTCATCCGGAGTAAAAGTGATCATCCTCTCGATGCATCAGGAGGCCGGAATGATTAAAAGCCTCATGGCCATTGGCGCTGATGGGTATATTTTAAAAAGCACCTCCCAGGATGAATTAATCGGCGCAATCAGAAAAGTTGCCGGTGGCCAGTCTTATTTTTCACCGGAGGTTACACTCTCGCTTTTAAATAACCCCCAAAACAATCTTTCATCCACAAAACAGCCCATGGAAATGCTCACCGACCGTGAGGAGGAAATTCTCAAACTCATTGCCGAAGGCTTTTCAAATAAGGAAATCGGAACAAAACTTTTCATCAGTCACCGCACTGTCGACACCCACCGCACCAACCTGATGAAAAAACTCAATGCCAATAATATTGCAGGATTAATCAGCTATGCGATAAAAAATGGGTTGGTTTAGCCAGAATGCAGAAATGCCATTCAAGCAAATCTCCCCGTTTTACTTCAATTTCCTACCCAAATTTCCACCTTTCCACTTCAAAATACGGTAAACGTCGTAGGCAAATACGAACATTACGCTATTTCAGGAAATGCCACGCGCATATAGTTTTGCCGCTGTAATTGCTTATTCATTTTTCAAGACATATTCAAAGGAAAGCTTAACGAAATTTTCACAGAGTTTCCGCGCAGGTCTCTATTCACTTTGGTGTTTTGAGGTAATAAGCAATTACACTGCAACGAACTCTGTGATTTTATTTTTAGGATAACGATGAAAATGGGAATTGAAATAATGAAGAAAAATTTAACCGGTTTAACCGGAAAGGCAAAATCCGGGATACAAATCCTGATGGCTGGTTTGCTGGTTTTTAGCTCGCAACTTCTGTATGGCCAGGCTTCAAATGCCGACTTCGACCGAATTAAAGTCAGCGACGGAGAAGTTTTATTTTCGGGAATAGCCTTGTCACCCGACGGAAAAAACCTCGCCATCAGCGCCAAACAATCCTCCCCCGTTAAAATTATGGACTGGGAAAGCCGGAAGGTGGTGAAAGAATTTGCTGCCGGAAACTGGTATTCCGGCTCAAAAATTACCTACTCACAAAACGGGAAATACCTCCTTTTGCAGGAATTGAGCTATGTTGATTTCAGCCTGAATAAAGACCGGCAGATCGGGTTTGAAATTGTTGATGCCGCCAGCGGAAATCAAATAAAGCTCTTTGAAAAAGTTCAGGATGTGGTGATTTCATCCGACGAAAAATACGCCATCAGCCTGAGCGGCGATGAGGTTACCTTTTGGAATCTGCCTTCTGCGACCAAAGAAAAATCGTTTACCATCCCAAATGTTGCAAATACGCTGGCCATCAGCCCCGATGGACTTACGCTTGCCGTTTCACATTTGATAACCAAAGCCGACCTCAAAGGCGACAGCCGGTTTTACAAAAGAAAAAAGGCCGCCAAATTTGCCGTGAAATACAAACAATTCGTGAGTTTTTATGATGCGCAGAGTTTTGCCAGGATTTCATCCGTCAGCGAACTGTACGACATCATTTACAAGCTCAAATATTCGCCCGAAGGCAACTTTTTATTCAATTACCAAATCCCGCACGTAAAGGCTGTAACAGGCAAAAGCCCGATTACAACAATCAATATGATCGATGCTGCCACCAAACAACCGATGCGTAAGGGCTTTACCTCTCAATCCATCGGCCAGCCCGAAATTAAGCTCAGCAACGACGGAACCATGTTTGCCGTAAATTCAAGAGGAAACAAATTCCAGGAAATTCACCTGTACGACTACGAAAGCGGGACCATGCTCAAACGTTTCGAGCTGGGCTATCGCCTCTTCGAGAAGAGCGAAGGCGAAAAGTTTATCAAAGACTCACGCCCGTCGTTCACCTTTCTCCCCGGCGACAAATCAATCCTGATCACCTTCGGAAACCGCCTCGTTTTGTGGAATCTGGAATTTGATCAATAAATCAAAACTTAAAGGTCAAAAACTTACTTGGACAAAACCTACAAGGTTTAAAAAAACTTAAAGAAATAAAACTTAAAAAGCAGAAATTATGAGAATTATATTTTTAACCGCATTTATTGTCCTTTCTGCGCTTGGTGTTCAAGCCCAAAATCGTGTGCTGATAGAAGATAAAGATGAAATTATCAAACAGGCCACCCTCGAACTGGACAATGCAATGACCGGCCCTGAAGGCTCGCTCTTCAAAGCTGGCCAAAAAAACAGCATCACCGGGGAGTACAACCTGCAACTTACAATCCGCGACAAAGGGCAGGTAGTGTCGGTGTTTGTGGCCGATAAAAAGGATGGAAATATCCCTTCGCAAAACCGCCTGAAAGACGAGGTTCTGGCTTTGCAATTCAGTTTTAAAATGCCAAAAAACAAAGATTATAAATTCAATTACATATTCAAATTTTAAAAACAGATCATTATGAGAAAATTAATGCTTTTTACACTTTTAGTGTTTTCATTTGCCGGGTTAAAAGCCCAGGAAGATATGTCGGTAGTTTGGGAATCCCGTCTGGAACATCAGATTTTGTGGTCAGGAACTTCGCTTGAAGGCGAACACAGCTATGCTGCCTCCGACAAGGAAATGACCGTTTTTGACAATAATACCGGAATAACCATCTGGACCAGGGATTTTAAAGAACTTGCGCCCAACCTCCGGAAAATTGACGAACTAATCCCTTTCTGGGCGTCGAGTACCATCTTTTTGTTCGAACGCAAAATGGGAAAAGATCAGATTGTCTGCATCAATCTGGAGACAGGTAAAAACCTCTGGACCACCGAAAAATTCCAGGATCTCGACGAAAACTCAATCACCTATATCGAAGAAGAAGATTGTTTTGCCGTAACCCTCAAAAAGGAACTTGTTTACATCAAAGCCCAAACCGGAGAAGAACTGTGGAGCACCGAAAAATTCAAAGGTGTTGTTGGAGCCTATTCTTACAGTGGAAGCGACCAAACCATGGTCATGGTGAATTTTGTTCCCAGCTCTTTGGGCGCACTGTTTACAGGTTTCAAAAATCAGGTAGTCAGAATAAATATTAAAAATGGTGAAATCATCTGGGAAAGCACCTACATCGGGCGTGCCGACCGGAAAGTAATAACCAAAGAGTTTTTGTTCGACCTCAATGTTGAAAACGATAAGGTTTATCTTAACCTCAGCGGACTGCAGGTATACGATTACAACACAGGCGCAAAGTTGTGGTCAGCAGCTTTCGATTATACCCCCGACAAACTGGTTGGAAAACCTACGGGCACAAAATTATTTGGTGTTTATGGTGCAGTTGCTGAACCGGTTGTTGATGGTGATGATCTTTATGTGCTCGATATGACCAGCAAAAGCAGCCAATATGTTAAAAAATATGACCGTAATACTGGAAAACTGCTCTGGACTTCACGCGAAATCAAAGATGCTAAAGCCATTCCGGGAATGAGGGTTGAGGATGGAAAAGTCCTGCTTCAGATTGGTGGCATGGTTGAAGTACAATATCACCGCGAATACCGGAGCGGCGACCAGTTAATCAGCGAAACAGCCATTAAATTCGAGAACATAAAACCTTACGGGATTCAGGCATTTAACGCCAATGACGGCACTCTGGTCTGGGAATCGGAAAAATTTAAAAAAGGAATCACCAACGCAATTTCTTTTGAAGGAAACAATATCGTTTGCAGCGGAAAAGAATTGTATTCGCTGGATATTGCAACCGGGAATGAAAAATATGTAGTTCCTGTTGCTAAAGGTGGAGTTGGCCTTGCGCAGATGATTCTTCCTTTTAAAGAAAACATCATCGTGGTTGTTGGCGAAAAGGGCGTTTCAACCTTCAATGCAAATACCGGCGAAGTGATTAATTCGGGCAAGTACCGCACTTCATCACTCGAAGACCGCATCGATGATATCCTTGTGATGAAAACCGATAAAGCCGACATCGGCACCTTTGACCTGAATACCTGCAAATACAAGGATTTTAAAGCCAGAACAGGTGCAATGACAACCTTGTCGAGGGATGGAAACTTCGTGTATGTTTACGAGAAAAAGACGGTAACCAAGCTTAGTACGAGATAATGCACGTTTAAATGACGTTCAATTAAAAATATTCCTTGTTAAATTAGGGCTTTGCAGATTCCTGCAAGCCCTTTTGCTTTACTGCTTTTTTGTCACTAAAACGATGCAAACCGTTATATATCATGTAATTTTAGGTCTGCTTTTCCATTTAGCATGATGTTTGATTTCCTCAGTTTTAATGGAAAAAGGAAGGAAAAGTTATGGATTACAAAGATTATTATAAAGTTTTGGGTGTCGAAAAAACAGCTACCAAAGATGAAATCAAGAAAAAATACCGGAAGCTGGCCCAGAAATATCACCCCGATAAAAACCCCGGCAACAAGCAGTCCGAGGAAAAATTCAAAGAAATCTCGGAAGCCAACCAGGTTTTAAGCGACGACGAAAAACGCCGGAAGTATGATGAGTTAGGCTCAAACTGGAACCAGTTTCAGCAGGGTGGTGGCGGAGGTGGTTTCGATTTCTCGCAGTTTACCGGGCAAAGAGGTGGGCGCTCAGGCCGTTCGGGCATGGAAGATATTTTTGGTGGCTCAGGCCGTTTTTCTGATTTCTTCGAGAGTTTTTTTGGCGGAGGTTTCGGCAACGATTCGCCAATGGGCCGAAGCAACAGGCAAACCAAAGGCCACGATTATGAAACAGAGATAAATATTCACCTTAGCGATGCTTACCACGGCACCTCAACCATTTTGAATGTTGATGGTCAGAAAATCAAAATAAACCTTGCCCCCGGAGTTACTCACAGGCAAATGCTGCGCATCAAAGGAAAAGGCGGTCAATCGCCGGATGGCGGGCCTGCCGGAAACGTCATTCTTAAAATCAACATCATCAATAACACCAGATTTGAAGTGAATGATCAGGACCTGAGCACCACTACCGAAATCGGACTGTACACAACAATATTGGGTGGCAAATTTGCCATCGAAACCTTAAAAGGGCCGATGAGTATCAATATTCCAAAAGAAACTCCCAATGGCAAAATCCTTCGTTTAAAAGGGCTTGGAATGCCTGTTTATGGTAAAGCCGGCACTTTTGGCGATTTGTACCTCAAACTCCAGGTAAGCCTGCCCAACAATTTAAGCCCGAAAGAAACCGAACTCTTTAAACAGTTGAGCGAATTGAGGCATTGAAAATTTCCCGGCTAATAATCGGGGATAATATTTCGGCACGTTTAAACTTTCTCCGGTTTATGTGTTATTTAACTCGACGAACAACCACAAAATTGCCGTAAACAGGCCATAACCGTCAGGTTAAGAGGTGATATTGATGTTTGTCATGGATGATTCGAACATCCTGGAATTATCCTGGCTGCAGTGCCCCCCAACCCCCCGAATCGGGGGGCTTTCATCCGTGAGAAATTTCTATCAATGCCGGCGGTTTCTTCCCTCCCTCCAATTGGGGGGATCGAGGGGGGTAAGCCAGTTGTGGGCGACCGAAGCGGGGTTAACCAATTTGAGGAGGTCGAGGGGGTCTTCAGTTTAGATCACTGATTCCAATCTAAAGAAGCATCAAAAATTAAAAATGTCTGGACCACCAATCAACCGGCATTAAACCTGCCCCGGTTCGTAACGAAGCATTTATCAGAATAACCTTCAGGAAAAGTAATTTTAATACTTTTGCCATTAAGATAAACGCCTTCGGAAATTAGCGAATAGTTACTTCAACAAAATGAAAACTCAGCCACCAAATAGTTGTAATCCCGAAAAATGGGTCGAAAAATATGCCGACAATTTATTTGCCTGGGCCTATCAAAGAACAGGCAAGCGGGCTATTGCCGAAGATCTTGTGCGCGAAACCTTTTTATCGGCGATGGACGACATCAAAAATCTGACGGCTGATTGCAACGAGAAATCCTGGCTTTATGCCATTCTACGCGACAAAATCGTCGGTCACTTTCGCCAGGAAACGCTTGATTTGACTGCTGTTGAAGGCCACCTTGCCGGAGAAGAAAATTACAAAGCCTTCAAACGGTTGTTTTTTGATGATTCCGGAAAATGGAAAAAAGCGCAGCGGCCGGTAAACTGGTTTAGTGAAGAAGAAAACCTGCCCGAGGACGGCGAGTTTATGTCGATTTTAAAAATGTGCCTCAAATTGCTGCCCGAAAAAAACCGCTGCATCGTTACCTTGCGTTTTATGGATGAACGCGATATTTCGGAGATTTGCAGCGAACTGAGCATTTCACCACCCACATTCTGGGCGGTTTTACATCAGTCCAAATTACAACTTCGTAACTGCATCGAAGAAAACTGGTTAAACGATTGAATTTTAACATCCTTAAATGAATTTTTATATGAAAAAGTTGATGCCGGTTTTGATGATATCCTGCGAAAACGCAACACTTTTAATCGAAAAACATGCGTTAAAAGAGCTTTCGCGGCCTCAAAGCATCCAGCTAAAAATGCACACCGCAGTGTGTGATGCGTGCAGGCAATATCAGAGGCAGAGTATTTTGATAAACACCACCATTCTGAAGCATCTTTCAGATATCACCATTTCGACCAGTCCAACCGAACCGCGTATGGGAAACCTGGCCAAACAGCAAATACAGAACGAAATCGAGAAACTATCAGCCTCTGACTAAACCTTTTTGGCATTTATTTTTTAAATATTGTAGTAGCCCTGCAACTTCAAAATTCCCGCAAATATGGAAACTCCAGGCCGCATCAGCGTTAAGGATATTTGGCTAAAAGCCAGCGTTGTTGGGAGCTTGTGGGCTTCGGTGGAAATTATTGCAGGCAGCTTTTTCCACAACCTCCGCATCCCGATGGCCGGCACAATCCTGGCCATGATCAGCGTGATGATTATGGTTGCTTTTCATCAGATCTGGAAAGAAAAAGGCCTTTTCTGGCGGGCGGGATTAATTTGTGCACTCATGAAATCGATTTCTCCAAGCGCGCTTTTATTGGGACCGATGACCGGCATTTTTGCCGAGGCCATTTTGATGGAATCTGCAACCCGCCTGTTTGGTGGTAATATTTTTGGCTATCTGCTTGGAGGATCGCTGGCGCTGGTGAGCACGCTCGCCCATAAAATTGTTAACCTGTTGTTTTTGTATGGATTTGATTTTGTGACGGTGTTGATAAATCTTTATCAGTTTGCGGTAAAACAAATTGGATTTCCCGATCTTAAACCGGAACTGGCAATATGGCTGTTGATTGGAATTTATATTTCGATGGGCATTTTTGCGGCTGTTAATGGTTTTTTGCTTGGTAAAAGAGCGCTGAAATTAAAATCAGGAAATGATGATTCGTTTTCTTTTGAACTGAACCCTGCCAGAAAACTTTTCGAAACCGGTAAAAGCCTGCATTTCTCTGTAAAATTGTTGTTTTTCCATCTTTTTGCTTTGGCCGCCTGCCTTGTAATGATCAACAGTTTTTCGTTTTACGTCGCCATTATTTTCATCTCAGCCTACCTGGCTTTTTGCATCACCCATTACAAAAATTCGCTCCGGCATTTAAAGAAACCATTTTTCTGGGTTCAGGTGGTTGTGCTTACTTTTCTGGCAACCTTATTTTACAATGGTTTTGAGCATGGCAATATTTTTAATGCCGATGGTTTGATGGTTGGAATTAAGATGAACGTGAGGGCTGTTCTGGTGTTGATCGCATTTTCGTCGTTGAGTGTCGAGATGCGGAACCCTGTTATTAAATCGGTTTTGTGGAAGCGCGGGCTTTCGCAGCTTTACCAGGCACTTTCGCTGGCCTTTGCAGCTTTGCCATCGGTCATTTCAAACCTGCCGAAGCCGGGTCAAATGGTGAAGCATCCGATAAATTCGCTTTCAGAGATTTTGGTTAAGTCCGGAAATCTTCTGGAACTCTTTAAGCAAGGGAGTCTTCGCCCTAAAGTTTTCATCATTACCGGCGAAAAACACCAGGGAAAAACTACCTGGGTCAGGCGTTTGACCGACATTCTGAACCAAAATAAAAACCTTGTCGGAGGCTTTATTTCTCCCGGAAAGTTTGAGAAAAACCAGCGTTCAGAATTTGATATTTCAGATTTGAAATCAGGAAAAAGCAAGGTGCTTTCGGGTATTCATTTTACCGAAGGCGAAAGCATCGGACCATTCCGGTTTAGTGAGGAAGGCCAGAATTTTGGCAAAGAAATCCTGAAACCCGAAAATCTCGCAGGCTGCCGTTTTGTGGTGATTGATGAAATCGGTCCGCTTGAAATGAAAAACGAAGGCTGGGCGCGATCCATCGAACTTTTGATGCATCATCCCGAAATTACCCACATCTGGGTGGTGCGCAAAAATCTGGTTAACGAGGTGATTAAAAAATGGCAGATTTTTGATGTGAATGTTTTTGATATTGCCGAAGATGATGTTTCTGATGTTGCCCGCAAACTCGTTAATTTTTGAAGATTTTTTGCAAACCAATAAACCGGGGCAAAATGGTCTTTTTAAAATGGTTACTCAAAATCACGTTTCAACATCGTTTAGTTAAAAAAAATGGAACGCGGATCAAACGGATCCGCCAGGTTGGCGGACGCGGATTAAAACTGTTTATGATACAAGAAATCCGCGAAAATCAGCGTTGCTTGCATCAGCGTTATCAGCGTTCAAATCCTTAACTAAACGACATTAAATCATGTTTTCAAATTTATCTCATAAACCAGATGAACAACAAAGATTTTGATCATCTTTGCCGGGTAAGATAAAAAACAAAGTACACGCTGGAAAATCCAGCCAAAACACATGAAGAGCAAGGCATGAAAAACGAAAAGCGCTACTTCGGATTTAGAAGGAATGTTTTTTTTACCGGCTTAACCAGTTTCCTGACGGATATCTCGGTAAAGATGGTTTACTCGGTCATGCCCATGTTCCTGCTGTCGATAGGTGCTTCAAAAACCAGCCTGGCATTAATCGAAGGAATTGCCGAAAGCACCGCCTCCCTGGTAAAAGTATTCTCGGGTTTCTGGAGCGATAAAATCGGAAAGAATAAACCGTTTTTACTCGTTGGTTATGGCGTTACAGCCCTCATCATGCCCCTTTATGCGCTGGTTGCCACGCCTTTTCAGGTGCTTTATCTGCGCTTTGTCGAACGTTTTGGCAAAGGCATCCGCACAGCACCGCGCGACAGCCTGATTGCAGGATCGGTTTTAAATAATGAAACCGGGAAAAGCTTTGGGTTCCAGAAAGCGATGGACAACAGTGGTGCCATCGTAGGCCCGTTAATCGCATTCGTTTTATTGGCGATCCTTCCGGGAAATTATCGTTTGATCTTTCTGATAGCAGGCATTCCATCGGTAATCACCATTTTTGTGATTATCTTCGGAATTAAAGAAGCACGAAAACCCAAATCCGAGCGGTTTACCAAATTTCACTTCAAAGATTTTTCGCCACGTTTTTACCTTTTCCTGGCGATTATCTTTGTGTTTACACTGGGCAATTCTACAGATGCTTTATTGTTGGTTAAAGCCAATGAAGTTGGTGTAAAAGTTGCGTTCATCCCGCTCGTTTACCTGATCACAAATATGGTATCTGTGCTGCTGGCAATACCTGTCGGTGCGCTTTCTGACCGGATTGGAAAAGAAAAAATCCTGATTGCCGGATACCTGATTTATTCGGCTGTCTATTTCGGGTTTGGGATCACAACAAGCATCGGCCCGATCGTTGCCCTTTTTGCCCTTTACGGATTATATTCGGCCACCACCGACGGTATTCAAAAAGCTTATGTTTCTGATATTATCGATAAGAATAAAAAAGGAACCGGCTTAGGCATTTACAATATGCTGCTGGGCGTAACATTGCTGCCGGCGAGCCTTATTGGGGGCCTCCTGTACGACAAAGTGAATTCGGGTGCACCGTTTTATTTTGGGGCAATAACGTCGTTTGTTGCAGCAATTTTAATGCTGATTTTTATCCTGAGTGGCCGAAATCAGGTTGCCAAATCCGGTTAATGAGAATGAAAAATCTGTCAGCCTGCATTTGTATTGGCAGGCTTTACAAATTCAGACACAGCGACCTCCCACAAAATGGTCTCCGATGAATCATTCAAATGGTCTCCGACCCTTTTGTTGCATCATTTCCGGTTGATCATTCCAATAACAGGTAACAGGCAAAAACATATTACGAAATATTTTATGAGGCAATAGTATTAGTCTACTTTTGTAGAAGGGAAAAGTCCCTGAAGCAAATTTGAATAATTGCATTGAAATCGAAAAGCACAATAAATAAAGCGGATAAAAGCACAAAGCAAGGTTATGAAAAGTAACAGGTTTTTGCAGCTATCTGATAGTTATCTGCCATTTAAGAAAACGCTACAACAACATGAAAATAGCAAAAGGAAATTGATTAATTACTCGACAGAATTCAGATATGCTGTTAAAGAGGGATAAGTTATTAGATTTGTAAAAACAGATTGTATAATGATTAATAATGGAGCAAGAACTAAAACTATGAAAAAACAGAAACACAGAAATTATCTCATATCTTCCAATTTGATATTTGCTTCAGCTGTTTTAGGGATAATTAGCTTTTTCTTAATTTATCTTTTAGCTAATGATTCAAAAAATATTATGAATGGAATTTTCAGTATTTTATTTATCGTTGGATTAGGTTTACTCGTTAGGATTGGCAAAAAATGGGTTAAATTTCTTCTATTAGCATTGACAATTTTTGGATTGTTTTTAATGACTTCAATTGCGGACACTTTAGCTCATAATTTATATGGTGGTATAATAGCTATACTGCAGACAGTTTTGCAGATTGTTGCTGTTATTTTGCTATTTCTAATACCAAAGGACTTGACTGAAAATGAATGAAAAACGGCCGCTAACGTCAGTTACCCGTCAAGTGCGGCGGCAATGGTTTTCGCAGTGCATCTTTCCGCTCAGTGCCGATAGCTATTGGGATTTTTGGCTTGACATCCGCCAGCTGGCGGACGCAATCCGCCCCTGCGTGTAGCTTCCTGCGTTATCTGCAACCTTAGGGGACAGTTCTAAATTTGAGCTTTGAACGAACAGACAAAAATTTAACTTTAACAAAATAGAACAAATATCAAAATGACTATGTATTACTTAAACAAACCAATTTATTCTCTGCTCTTAATTTTGGCTTTTTTGACTTCCTGCAACGGACAAACCAAAACACAATCACAAACTGACAACCCAGGTGAGCTTAAAGCATCACTTCAAGGACAACCTAAACTTACGAAGAGGAATGGTTCAAATGAAAATCACAACATTCATTGTGGATTACAAGACAAACATGGCAATATTTGGTTTGGAACAGGAGATGGTGTTTATAAATATGATGGCAAATTGTTTACTCAATTTACGATGGATGATGGTTTAAGTAGGAATTGTGTTTGGTCGATTTTGGAAGATAAAGCTGGTAATATTTGGTTTGGCACAACAAACGGAATTTACCGTTCTGATGGCAATAAAATTATTAGTGTTCCAATCAGTAGTAATATTAGACCTGTAATTACTGATAACAGCTATTATACAAAATGGTCCACAAAAAATTCGGTGTGGAGTATGCTGCAGGATAAAAGTGGAAAAATTTGGTTCGGCACAGGCGATGGGGTTTATTGCTATGACGGGGGCACCTTTACCCGTTTATTAGCCAATGACAATGTTATAAATAAAGATAGCCTGAAACTGAAATTAGTTTCAGATATATTGGAAGATAAGAACGGAAATATTTGGTTTGCATCTGGAATGCCGCCAGGTTACGAAGGCTTTTGCCGCTATGATGGCAAAATGATTGAAAGTTTTAAACCAAAAAACGAAGGTTGGATTCGTAATGTCGTAGCAAGCAAAAACGGAAATTTATTACTTGCTACAAGACACTTTGGTGTATGGACTTATGATGGGAAATCATTTACTGATTACAGCCAACCGAAAGACTTAATAAAGGGTTCATTAAACGCTATTCTAGAAGACAAGGCAGGAAATTTATGGGTAGCCTCTGATTATGGAAAAGATATGGGCGACACACTTGGCGGATTATGGCACTCAACAATTTCAGCAAGTAATCCAACAGAAAAAACATTTACAAAGATTTTTAATAAGGAAGTTTGCTTCATTCTTGAAGACAAAGACAATAATATTTGGTTCAGCACAAGGAATATGGGCTTGTATCGCTACGATAGAAAAACACTGACTAAATTTTCTGAATAACAAACTTGGACGGACACCGCATCGGACGGAAAAAACGGCAGATGCTTACAAATAACACTTAAAACCCAGCCGCCAGCCATCACCCATGAAATTTGCCAGAACCCAGGTCGGTGCTGGCCGAAACCAGGTGGCCAAATCTATTTAGCGAAAAGAAAATAACCTGTCAGCGTCCAGAAGAACTGACAGAGTTTACAAATTCAGACACAACGAACTCCCGCAAATAGTTCTCCGATGGTTTGTTGAAATAGTCTCCGATGATTCGATCAAACGATCACTTATGATTCGATCAAATGATCTCCGATGATTCGATCAAGTGGTCTCTGATGATCCGATCAAGTGGTCTCCGATGATTCAATCAAATGGTCTCCGATGATTCGATCAAATGGTCTCCGATGGTTTGATCAAATGGTCTCCGATGGTTTGATCAAATGGTCTCCGATGGTTTGATCAAATGGTCTCCGATAGTTTGATCAAATGGTCTCCGACCCTTTTGTTGCATCATTTCCGATGGACCATTCCAATAATTGGTAACAGATAAAAACATATTACGAAATATTTTATGAGGCAATAGTATTATTCTACTTTTGTTGCAGGGAAAAGTCCCTGAAGCAAGTTTGAATAATTAGATTGAAATCGAAAAACATATTAGAGCAGATAAGAGCGTTAAGCAAGGTTATGATAAGTGACGTGTTTTTGCGGGTATCTGCTTGTTAGCAAAAATTAAAAAAATGAAATTCACATTAACTATGATGAAGAGATATTCCTTACTAGTAATTTGTTTTTTTATGCTGTTGAGCTGTGAAAAAGAAAATCTCCAAATCATTGGAGAAACAGATGAGTTTACAATTAAATCCTTAATTATAAATGATGATTATCCAATTTTTGTTTATTTCCCTTCGAACTATGATCCTGATGCACCAAATCAGTTAATAATTGGGCTTGATGGAGAGTTTAGATTTGACGAAATAGCCGGTATAATTTCCGAAAAATCGCAAAATGGTACACTACCACCATCTTTATTCATTGCCATTGGTAATTCCGAAGAAAGAAACAGAGATTACACACCTACCATATATGAATATGGAGAAGGCGGTGCCGAAGATTTTTATGCTTTCATTAAGGATGAGCTTATTCCGGAGCTTGAGTCAAAATATCAAATTGATACAGCCAATAATAAAACGTTAATAGGGAATTCTTTTGGAGGATTATTCACACATTTTGCCATGTTTCAGAACAGAGACGAAAATCCATTTAACAAATTCGTTTCTGTAGGCTGTTCCTTTTGGTTTGATTCAGGCGTTATTTTTGAGTATGAGGAAGATTATTCTCATTTACACACCGATTTGGAAGTAAAATATTTCTCAGGTATGGGAACATTGGAAGGAGGGGTAAGCCTGGCATCCTTCGAAGAAATGACTGAAAGGTTAAAAAACAGATCATATTCTCATTTCCAGATTATGACAGAATTAATAAAAAAACATGGCCACTCAGGTGCAACTACAATAGGTTTTAAAAACGGATTAGATTATGTGTTTTCAAATTAGAATTACAATAATATGCTTGCTTTTGCTTTCAAATGTTAAAGCTCAACAGGAATTACGCAATGATAAATCGATAGAAACGGGTTTTATTGTTGCTGGTAGCGAAACACTATTTTATGGTTTGTATGGGAAATACGCCATGCCGCTAACGAAAAAGCAACATTTTGTTTACCTTGCACCTTCTCTGGCAACCTACTTCGACTTCAAGGGAGAATCAACTTCTGAGGCTTATTTAAAGAATGATGTTGATATGAGGATCGTTCCTACTATTAACCCTGGCTTGTCTTTTAATTTCGGGAAATTCCGGTTTAATATTGAGGTACCGGTCGGGGTGAGTGTTGCAATAACCAAAGGAACCCTGGTGAATGAAAAAATAGGATTTGAAAAGGCTTATTCAAACACAGAGGTATTTTTTAATTATGGGGTACTGTTTGCTCCAAAATATCGAATTAACAGTAAAAATCAGATTGGTTTATATGCTTTCCTGCCCTTTATCTCAGATAAAGCCCAATCGGGCTACCAGTTTGGAATAGGATGGACAATGACTTTTACTAATCAGGAGTAAAGGTAAACAGCCAAATGCTTAAACGTAAAATGGGAGTTCCTGAAAGCCGGCCAGTGGCTGATTTTCTTCCTACAATCAGCATAAAAGCTAAGGACCTGGCAGCCGAAATGACAGGATTAAATGTGCAAAGCAAAGACTTAAAAGGGCAAACAAAAATCGAAAAAGAACATATCGACAACAACCTTGCAGTAAGGAATATGCTGACACAAAGAGGTATTGTACCCACCAGCAGAGGATGTCAAGAAACTGCAACGGAAACTCGATGGAGATGAGAAAAAATTATTGAAAGGAAACAAAAAGAAAAAATGACGAAGGGTTAAAAATCACCAACAGCCAGTCATCACCCATGAAATTAGCCAGAACTTAAGCGGCTGCTGCGATTTAAGCCGGCGTTAGAAACCATTTAAAAAAAATCTCACCGCTATACCGCTATATCACAATTTGTACTTAAATTTGTACGCTGAAACGTACAAAATAAACAATAACATGTTAACAACAACAATTTCTGATTTTAGGAAAGACATTAAGCAGTATCTTGACCGTGTGACTGAAAACTTTGAAACCCTGATAATTAACAGAGGCAAAGATAGCGGGGTGGTTATTATGTCGTTAGACGAATATAATTCGCTTAATGCAACCTATCACGAATTGTCTTCCAAAACAAATGAGAAAAGGCTTGATTCGGCTATTGAAAAACTCAAAACAGGCTCATCATTTCAGAAAGACCTTTTAGAACCATGAGATACATATTTGTAGATGAGTCCTGGGAGGATTATTTGTATTGGCAAAAGACTGATAAGAAAATTTTATCGAAAATAAATGATTTGTTAAATGACATTTCACGAACACCTTTTTCGGGCATAGGAAAACCAGAGCCATTGAAGCATAAATATAAAGGATTTTGGTCGCGTAGAATTGACGGCGAACACAGATTGATTTATAAAGTGAAAGACGATGAGCTATTCATTGCAAAATGCAGATTTCATTACGACTGAAGTTAAATAAAAACAGTTGTTTACTAACAAACCTTAAACCCAGTCACCAGCCTTCACTCAGGAAATTAACCTGAACCCATATCGGTGTTGGCCGAAAGAGGTTGCCAAATCCATTTGGCGAAAGGAAAAACCTTCAGCACTCATTGCAGTTTACAGGGTTTGCAAATTCAGACACACCGGCTTCTCGCAAACAGGTCTCCGATAGTTTGATCAAATGGTCTTCGATTCTTTTATTGCATCATTTCCGATGGACCATTCCAACAATTGGAAACCGGTAAAAACATTTCATAAAATGTTTTTTGCGGCAATAGTATTATTCTACTTTTGTTTCAGGGAAAAGTCCCTGAAGCAAATTTGAATAATTGGATTGAAATCGAAAAACACCATAAAGCGGATAAAAGCGCAAAGCAAGGGTTATGAAAAGTAACAGGTTTTTGCGGGTATCTGCTAGTTAAACCAAACCCCCAAATCTTTTTCCCAAGCGCCGTAGGTGCGAAATTATGTAGCAAACATCCCTAACCGACCTTTAAAAGCCTCGTAGAGGCGATAATATTATAATTTTAGAATCTCACTCAAGAGATTCAAATTCTCTCCCTCTCATCCCTCATCCCTCTTTCTTCATTTCTAAAAAAAATCTCCATTTTTCATCTCCATTGTTTTTTACTTTTACTTTTGAAATAAAAAACAATGATCCATATGAAAAAAATCCACGCTTTCATTCAACTCTTTCTGGTGGCAATTTTCATTATTGCAACCATCAATCAGGCTTTTTCGCAAAACAAACCTGCAAAACAATCCCAAAAGGACACCTTTGATGCCACAGTTTTTTCGAACCCAAATGTGGTTGATTCCTACATTGATCAAACCGGACGGCAGGTAGTCGCAATTAAAGTACCCGGTGTTCTTCCCGGAAAATACAAAATGCCCCAGGCTCATCCCACCGATGCTGCGGTGATGCTCCCAAAAGTTCCGGCTTACGACTGGTCGTTTGGCTGTTCAGCAACAGCAGCAGCCATGATGGCCGGCTATTATGATAATATGGGTTACCCCAACATTTACACCGGACCTGCAAATGGCGGCGTTGCCCCGATGAACAACAGCATCTGGGGACATGCAACCATAAACGGCGAGGATCGTGCTCTTTGCCCACTCAGTGCAACCAGGCAAGGACTTGATGGCAGAACAACCAAAGGCCATGTGGATGATTACTGGATTCAATCGGGCAATAATGATCCCGATCCTTACATAGGCAACTGGACTCAGCACCAATATGGCGACTGCACCGGCGATTTTATGAAAACCAATCAATCGGAGTTTGGAAACTCAGACGGTTCGACAACTTATTCCTATTTTGTTGACGGCTCTCCTTTAACAGCAACCGAAAGTTGGGAAGGGAACTATGGTTTGCGAATGTTCTTTGAGTCAAGAGGCGCTAAGGTTTTTGGATATTACAACCAGCTAATCTACAATCAAAATACGCTTCCAGGTGGTTTTACATTTGAACAATACAAACAACAGATTGATGCCGGTCGTCCGGTTTTGCTGCAACTTTCAGGTCATACGGTTTTAGGTCTTGGATACGATGATTCACGGCAAGTAGCCTACGTCCACAATACCTGGGATTATGGTTTGAGCGAACTTACCTGGGGAGGAATTTATGCCGATATGCAACATTACATGGTTTCGGTTATGGAACTTGTGCCGTTGAATTTCCCGATTTTAACAATTGATCCGTTAATTAGTGAAGTTGGCTGGAATGAAGGAAGCACGGATTTTTCGATCATCAGCAACAAAAACTGGAGCATTTCCGAAAGCGCCGATTGGCTTTCCATTTCCACCAATCAGGGAACTGGAAACGGAAGTTTCTCAGCTATTTTCAGTCAGAATCCGCTACCACAAACCCGAACTGCCGAAATAATTGTTTCTGTTCCCGAAACTGGTGCTGGTAAATCATCCGGAAATTATTTGCTGCCACGAAGCTTTGATCCTTTGCTTTATGAAGATTTTTCGGATGATGTAATTCCGGCAGGATGGGAAGTTCAGGGATTGGGACAAAATAATTGGAACACATCCAGTTATTCCAAATCGGTAGGATCAGCGGCGCCCTACCTTCATTTTACTTATTATCCTGGTTTTGTGGGAATTTCACGCATGGCATTACCACCCATAAACACAACCGGCATTACCAAACTTTCGCTTGCTTTTAAGCAGGCATTATACTTTTTTGACAATTCCCCCCCTCATACTTTTGGGGTTGCCGTATCGGGCAATGGCGGCGCAAACTGGCAAACGGTGTGGTCGGTTTTTATAACCTCTGATATTTACGCACAAACCATAAATATTGAAATCGAAAATGCTGCCGTCGGATCCCCACAATTCAGGCTGTGTCTGTTTTTCGAGGGTGAGTCGTGGGGTGTGTGGGATTGGTACATTGATAATATTTTGCTAATGGAAATTAAAGACTCTGAAACCGTAACTCTGGTGCAGCAGGCCCAGCCTTCTTCCACTCAAAATATTACCGTTAATTCGGGCTGGAGCGGCATTTCATCGTATCAAAACCTGGCCGATCCTGATGTGGAAAATTTAATGGCACCACTTGGCAGCAACCTGGAGATTTTGCTTGATTTGCAGCATGTTTACTGGCCTGCCGGAAATGTAAATACCATCGTTAACTGGAATCCTTATCATGGCTACATTATAAAATCCAATCAAAATGCCAGTATTCCATTTTCGGGTATTCCGGTCGGAAATAAGACCATAAACCTTTCGCAAGGTTGGAATATTTTACCGGTACTTTGCAATTCGGAGGTAAATACAGCAAGCTTGTTTTCATCCATCGGAGCAAGTCTGGTGATCGTTAAAGAGGTGGCTGGGTCAGGAATTTACTGGCCGGCTCTCAATATCAACACCATGCCTACCCTAAAACCGGGAAAATCTTATTTCGTAAAAGTTAATAATTCATGTAGTATTAGCTTTTAGTCGCACATGTCAACCTGAAAAAGAAAAGGTTGTGTGATGTAATAATGCAACGATCATTTTTTATGTGTCCTGTCGTGGGATCGCTGAAGCAAGCCGGAAAGCTGCATATCAAACTGATTGATGTCGGTGATCATAACCATGTGTGAAATCCTCGGCATAGGGCCCGTTAACTTCGATTTTTGAACTGTGTCATTGAAGGGTTCATCACCAAGATCCAGTCCTAACCTGATTTCTTTTGGTTTGATGTTGATGGCTGCAAATTCCCGTTGTGCAGTAAACGAGAGATAAGTTTTTTTTGGAATGAGTTGAGTTCCTGGAAAAGAATCCAAAATTCTGCCAGCAACCAAATCAAACAAAGGCCTCATCATTTCACATTTTACAAACTGGTTTTCCAGCAAATTATCCTCGTTTTGAAAAACCGGGTTACCGTTGTTCAAAAAAATTCCGGCAACAAACTGTGCCTGCATGTGATTTAAATTATGTTCGGTTTTAAGCCAGTTTAGAATTTCCATTTGTTTTGTGAAGCCTGTTGGTTTCACCACGGCAAGCCACTGTTCCAAGGTCTTGCCAGTTTTTTCCTTTGCGTTTTGGATAAACTCCTGTTCAAATTCGCCTGATGTCTTTGCCATAATTATTTTGTTTAAATACCGCTAAAATAAACACTTAACAACCAAATTTGTTCAGGGAGCTCATTTCACCGCACAAATCGTTGGTTTATTCAAATCATTGTTAGATTTGTAAGCAATTATTAAGCAAATTTATTATCTATGAAAAATACCACACTTTTAAAAGAGAACATCCTTTTCTCACGAATCGCCTTAGGCTTTTGGCGGCTCAACGAATGGAAAATGAATACCAGGCAAACACTCGATTTGATGGAAAAAGCCATCGGAATGGGAATTACAACCTTCGACCATGCCGATATTTATGGCGGCTATACCTGTGAGGAAATGTTCGGAAAAGCGCTTTCCGAAAAGCCATCGTTGCGTGAAAAGATGGAAATTGTCACCAAATGCGGCATTACCTTGGTTTCGCCACGAAGGCCTGAAAACCGGTTTCATGGTTATGATACCTCAAAATCTCATATTCTGAAATCAGCCGAAACTTCGTTAAAAAATCTGAACACCGATTATCTCGATGTTTTGCTCATCCACCGCCCCGACCCGCTGATGAACGCCGACGAAGTTGCCGAAGCTTTCGCGCTGTTGCGGGAATCAGGAAAAGTGAAGCATTTCGGGGTCTCCAATTTTTCACCAGCTCAGTTTAGTCTTTTGCAATCGCGGCTCGATTTCCCGTTGGTCACCAATCAGTTGGAAGTTTCTGTTTTAAAGATGGACACTTTGCACGACGGGACCCTCGACCAATGCCAGCAATTGGGCATTTCGCCCATGGCCTGGTCACCGCTGGGTGGTGGTGAACTGTTTTCGGGGAATTCTGAAAAAATAAATCGTGTAAGAAATGAACTTCAGAAAATTGGTGAAGAACTTGGTGGTGTTTCGGTTGATCAGGTTGCTTTAGCCGGGTTACTGATGCATCCTTCTAAAATAGTCCCTGTACTTGGAACCGGAAATATCGTGCGAATAAAATCAGCAGCAGAATCTGTAAAGATTGAGCTGTCACGAGACCAATGGTTCAGAATCTGGACTGCATCAGCAGGAGTTGAGGTGCCCTAAAGAAATTTCGTCTATTTTTATCTCCGAATTAATTTCTGTACTAAAACAAATATCCATGAAGCAAAACGGCTGGATACTCAAAGTCTTGAGCTATTTTAACCTTGAAAGCGAGGTTGATGACTTCGACAAAATCCATCAGAACATCGAAAAGGACATCATTTTCAAAGGTACCAACCTCTGGATTCTGATGTTTGCCATTATTATTGCTTCTGTTGGGTTAAACATGAATTCGACGGCAGTAATTATCGGCGCCATGCTCATTTCGCCACTCATGGGCCCCATTAACGGAATGGGCTACAGCATTGCCACGTACAATTTTCCACTTTTCAGGAAAGCCATCAAGAACTTCACTTTTGCGGTTATCGCCAGTTTAATCGCATCAACAGCCTATTTTGCCATGAGTCCTATTTCGACTGCCCACTCCGAATTATTGGCCCGCACCAGCCCCACAATTTACGATGTTTTGATCGCCCTCTTTGGCGGATTGGCAGGAATTGTGGCCATCAGCAGCAGGCATAAAGGGAACGTTATTCCCGGGGTTGCCATAGCCACCGCTTTAATGCCCCCGCTTTGCACGGCAGGTTATGGCCTGGCATCAGGGCAATTTTACTATTTCTTTGGTGCTTTCTACCTTTTCACCATCAACACCGTTTTTATAGCCATTTCGTCGATCATCATTTCACAAATCCTTAAATTTCCAATCAGAACGATTGTTGATGTTAACCAGAAAAAGAACGTTACACGGTGGACTTCCTTTATCATCATTTTGGTGCTGATTCCAAGCATTTATTTCGGTTACGACCTGGTGAAAAACGAAAAGTTTATCGAAAACGCCACTAAATATGTAAACAGTATCCGGGTTATCGAAGGTAACTATCTGCTGAAAAATGAGATCAATCCCCAAAAGAAAACCATCACTTTGATTTATGGTGGTTCATCGCTGAACGAAGAACAAAAAAACAGCATCGTTGCAAAAGCAACTGATTTCGGTTTACAAGATGTCGCAATTGTTTTCCAGCAGGGATTTTCGTTTGATGCGATCACCCAGAAAACAAGCGAAGTTGACAACCTGAAAACAGAGTTGAACAGGCTCACCCTGATGTTGGATTTGAAAGACAAACAGCTCGACAGCCTGAATAAACGAAACCAGATAGGCCAGCAGATTTTGGATGAAATCCATGCCCTGTATCCGCAAATTGAAGCCGGTTCGTTTGCCGAATCTTATGTTTTTAATACCTCAAAACCTTATCCCGACACGGTGTCCATCGTGTATTTTACGGTAAATAAGAAAAGTTTATCTGGCATCGACAAACAGAAAATTGAGAAATGGCTCAACGCCAGGCTTAAAATAAAACGGCTAAAAGTGGTTTACGAAAATTAAGTTTTTGAAATAGAAATTTGACTTTTCACCCGTGAAACAGCCTGATTTTTGTAAGCTTCATCATACTTGTAATTTCCAAATGTTGATGCCAAAAAACGCCCCATCTAAAATCATGAAATAAAATGAATTCAAAAGTTCATAAAAGCGCGATTAGTACGACTTTAAATAAAAAAAATGAGAACAATTTATTACGGCCTATCCTTTTTGCTCCTGATGTTGATGAGTTATTTAAGTTTTGGACAACCACTCAAAGGTAAGGTCAAATCGTACCACGACACTTATTTTACAGTTCACGAATATTTTGGGAAGATTAAAAAAGACATCAAACTGCAAAATCCTCTGTTTCACGACCAATACGTACTTTTTGATCAAAACGGAAATGTAACCGAAGCGATCGAGTACTATTCAGATGGATCGGTTTATTGCACAATCAGTGGGAGCAATGGCTACGTGAACAACATGAAAGAAACCATTTTTATCAGGTTTGAACCCGAAAAATCAATTGAGATGATGCCTTTTATTATGGAGTCGGGAAAATATAGCTGGGGTGAAATGTGTGTAATGAACTATGTTAATGATACAAGTGGCTTGCCTGCTGAAGAAATTATCTATGACCTCATGGGTAGCGAAATCTACAGAATCTCGATAAAAAGAGATGAAAAAGGAAATGTATTGGAATACAACTTCTCCGACGGGACAACCTACAATTTCAAATACGACAGCAAAGGCAATAAAGTCGAATCGTTTTATCGTTCGCCTTACGGAAAAACGATCACCACCACTTCCAAATTCGATTCTTCCGGAAATGTAGTCGAAGAAAATATCAACGATTCCCATTTAGCGTATTATCATTTCCATTACGAGCACAATACCTTTGCTTATAAATATGACAAATTTGGCAACTGGACTCAAAGAATTGACTATGAACACGATATTCCGATGAGGATGAGAGTAAGAACAATTGTTTATGCAAATGATTAAAATGTAAACGACAAACCCGTTAAAAGGGTTTCGGTTTCTTTTTCCGATTGGAAATGCGTAAAAAAATGAATTGATTTTTGTCACATTATCTCATTTCGATTTTTAAATTCCTCCACTCACCGACACCCATCCGCCATTCACCGATTTTTGGTTGAAAACGGCTTGCGATTGAAGCTATTTTTGCTTCATAAGTTTAATTCATTTATTGTTTCATCAAAAAAATCGAAAATCATGGGAACACAAAATCAATCACGGACATTACTCCTCGCGATACTTATCATCGGCGCAGGCGTATTTCTCTTACTCGAAAGCATACACGTAATTCCTTACGACCTCAGCCGCATCTTCATTTCATGGCAGATGTTGCTTATCGTTATCGGGATTTACAACCTCACCTCCTCGCAACACAAAACCGGTGGAATAATCCTGATATTTATCGGCGGACTGTTTCTTTATGATAAATTTTACGATCTGGAATTTCATGTCTGGAATGTAATCTGGCCTACAATACTCATCATTGTTGGGGTTTCGTTACTTGTAAATCATACCCGCCGCAAAAATTTTGTTATCGACGAAAGGAAAACCACTGTTGTTGATGACGGAAATGACCCCAATTTTGACACAGGTAACCCACCAGTTATGGATGATGCCGACACCATTGACGAAGTGAGCATTTTCAGTGGTTCCGAAAAACAAATTACCAGCAAAAATTTCAGAGGTGGGAAAATTACCAGCATCTTTGGCGGCTCCGAAATAAACCTCACCAGGGCCGAACTCTCCAATGGCCGCAACCAGATTGAAGTGTTTTACATGTTTGGCGGGAGCACCATTATTGTTCCACCGGATTGGGATGTGCGCATTGATGTGATCGCCGTTTTTGGTGGTTTCTCAGATAAAAGGTACCATCAAAAAGTAGAAGGCATCAATTTTAATAAACAGATCGTTATTAAAGGGCTGGTTGTATTTGGTGGCGGCGAAATTAAAAGTTATTAGTTTACCCAATAAAACAGGCCTTTCGGGAAAATTACCCCGGAAGGCTTGTTTTAGTGAATAGTCTGCCTGAGTAATTTTAATGATCAATCACAATTTTCAACCTATATAAAAATGCTTAACCCAATCATTTCTTATCGCAAAAGTTCTTTGGTTTATGTGCTTTCGTGGATTTTCGTTGGTGCGTTGCATTTTGTAATCCTGTTCTTTTTTTTCGACGTCAATCTGATTATTTCTCTTACCGATGCTTTTATTTACACCGCTTTGCTTTCGGCTTTTGGAATCGGCATGTGGTACATTGTGAGATACATCACCTTCGATGATGAATCGTACCATCTTGTGCTTATCGATCATCTGGTAACCGGCGGCATCATTATTTTGATGTGGTTGTTTGGCGGATATTTCATCCTGACCACACTTTTTAGTGCAAACGAAGCGTACACCTTGTTTCTGGAGGATTCCCTGGCCTGGCGCTTTGTTTATGGGATTTTACTTTACACTGTAATTGTGATGGTTTATTACCTGATCAATTACTACAAAAATTATCAGGATAAATTAATCCAGGAATCGTTGCTGAAACAAACCCTGCAGGAATCGGAACTGAATCTGCTGAAGTCGCAGATAAATCCACACTTTCTCTTCAACAGCCTCAACTCCATCAACTCCTTAATCATCCTGGAACCTGAAAGAGCCAGGGAAATGATCCTGGAACTATCGGATTTTCTGCGTTACACGGTTCGCAACAACGAAAACGAAAAAGTGAGCCTTCGCGATGAAATCGATAATATCCGTAAATATTTGGACATCGAAAAAATCAGGTTCGGGTCGCGCATCATGCTCGAAGACGACTTTGAAGAAGGGTGCCTTCAGATGCTGATGCCCAATATGATTTTACAGCCAATTTATGAAAATGCAGTGAAACATGGCGTTAACGAAAGTACCGATACGGTCACCATTTCGACAAAATGTTTTATGGAAAACGGGGAACTAAGAATCTTTATCAGCAATAATTTTACTCCCGGAAACCTTTCCAGAAAAGGAAAAGGCATTGGCCTCGAAAACATCCGCAAACGGCTGATGCTGATTTTTAAAAGGCACGATTTGATGAATATTGTAAAATACAGAGACATTTTTGAAGTACAGATCACCATTCCGCAGTAAAACCGGAAACACATCCGATCCGGAATTTTTAATAGTTTTGGAGTAAAATTTATGTCGGATGAATAAACCGGAAAACGCAGCAAAAATTAAAGCCATCATTGTTGACGATGAAGAACTGGCCAGGAAAGTAATCCTGAAATATCTCGAGGCTTTCCCTCAGGTTGAAGTTGTAGCCGAATGTGAAAATGGATTTGTCGGTCTCAAAGCCATTGGAGAACATCAGCCACATTTGCTTTTTCTCGACATCCAGATGCCCAAAATAAATGGATTTGAATTACTCGAACTTCTGGACGAAAAGCCACTCATTATTTTTTCGACCGCCCATGATAATTTTGCCATCCGGGCATTCGAGCAAAACGCGGTTGATTATCTTCTAAAACCTTATAGCCAGACCCGGTTTAATGCCGCTGTGAGCAAAGCGCTCGAAAAAGCAGGCACACCAAAAATCTTTCAAAAAAATATCAGTTCGCTCAGCGACCAATTAGCCGAAACCACTGAAATTATGAACCGTGTTGTTGTAAAAACAGGATCACGGGTTGATGTGATCCCTGTTAGCGACATCGAATATTTTGAAGCTTCGGATGATTACGTCGAAATCCACACCAGGAAAGAACGATTTATCAAACAAAAAACCCTGAAATTTTTCGAAGATCATCTCGATCCTGAGCTGTTTTTGAGGGTTCACCGATCCTTTATCGTGGCTATTCACCAAATTTCGAAACTCGAACCCTATTCAAAAGATAGCTTCGTGCTCATTCTGAAAAATGGGAAAGGGATCAGCGTAAGCAAAAATGGACTGGTAAAACTCAGGCAGGCTCTAAAATTCTGATCGAATCAGATTAAAAGAGAAGGAATAAACCAAAGCTGAATTGTTGCAGAAAGCCGGAAGATTTGGTTGCTAATTATTGGTAACCAATTTAAAACCAATTCCGTGCACGTTGATTAGTTCAACTGTAGGATCTAATTTAAGGAACTTCCTCAGTTTAGTAATGTAAACATCCATACTGCGGGCGTTGAAATAACTGTCGTCGTTCCAGATTTCCTTCAAAGCATAGCTGCGATCGAGCACCTGGTTGAGATTAATGGCCAGAAGGCGAAGAAGAGCGGCTTCTTTGGAAGTGAGTTTTTGCTCTTTATCTGCGATTCTCAAAATTTGCCGGTTAAAATCGAACTGGTATTTACCAATCACATACACATTATTTCGTATTTCGCTGCTGGTTCTTTCGTTTACTCTGCGAAGGATTGCCTGCATTCGCATTAAAAGCTCTTCCATGCTGAATGGTTTTGTGAGATAATCGTCACCACCAACCTGGAATCCTTTCATTTTGTCTTCCTGCATCGATTTGGCGGTGAGGAAGAGCACCGGAATATGTTTATCTTTTTCCCTGATTTCTTTCACGAGGGTAAAACCATCTTTTACTGGCATCATTACATCAACAATACAAAAGCCGTAACCTCCTTTTTCGAAGGCGTTGTAGGCTTCCTGGCCGTTAATGCATAAAATTGTTTCGAAACCCTTTACTTCAAGGTAGGATTTCAGGACGTTTCCAAGATTCTTATCGTCCTCTGCAAGCAATACTTTTACTTTTTCAGTTCCCATGGTCAAGACTAATTTGATTTTGACTTTAAAATGACTGGTAAAATTAACATTTATTTAGAAACATCATTAATTTACCTTAATTTTTTCATCATTAGTTCGAAAATGGCAAATACACCCTGAAAGTGGAGCCTTTTTTAAGGTCGCTCTCGACGGTAATTTTGCCGTTGTGTTTTTCGATAATGGCCTTCACATAGCTCAGGCCAAGTCCAAAGCCTTTAACATCATGAATGTTCCCGGTTGGCACACGGTAAAGTTTGTCGAATATTTTTTTCTGGTTTTCTTTATTGATACCGATGCCGTTATCCTCGACACTGATTTTGATTCCTTCAGAAAAATTCTCGGTGCTGATTGTTATAACAGGTTTTCGTGGCGAATATTTATTGGCATTATCCACCAGGTTGGATATCACGTTGGTAAGGTGCATTTTATCTGCAATTATGGTGGAATTCGAAGCTCTGAAATCGCGGATTATCTTTCCGTCTTTTACTTCAACCTGAATCCCGATATTGTTAATTACGTTATCAATAACCTCCTCGATATTAAAGATTTCCTTTTTAAGAATAAGCTCACCCTGCTCAAATGTGGCTGCCTGCAGGATTTTCTCGGTAATATCGGCTAACCGCTTGTTTTCATCATTAATGACTTTTATATAATTTTCGGAGAGTGCTTCATTGCGTTTTACCGAATGATCCGACAGCGCTTCACAGGCAAGCGAAATCGTCGAAATCGGGGTTTTTATTTCATGGGTCATATTGTTGATGAAGTCGTTTTTCATTTCGGAGAGCTTTTTTTGCCAGGCAATAATCCGGATAACATACACAAACAGTAGCATCAAGATGATAATCAAAAGGAGCGATACGATAATTATTGAAGACATTTCGTCGAGCAACAACCTGATCTCAAATGGAAAATAAATCATCAGATAATTAGGATTGGCCAGAAATTCGTTAGGATAAAGGGTAAAAACAAAACCTTTCTTTAAAAGCTGTGCCTGATATTGGCCGGTTTTTTCGATGATCATCCGGTTTTTCTCGCTGCTGTAAACGCCGTATTCAAATTGTGTTACGATACCTTTCATGCGAAGTTCATCACTAAGCAGGGAGTCGATGAGTAGTTTATTTAAAGTTTTTTCGATTTCAAAAGGGCGGTCTTTGCGGGCAATTTCGCTGAAAAATTCGGTGGCCATAAAAGATTTTCGGATAAGTTTTTCGATATCCTCCGGGCTTTTAACAGCCAGCATTTCATCGTACAAATCCCGGTTTATCGAATCCATCGCATTGAAAAAAGAGGTAACGCGAGTTTGCGAATTCATGGTTTTTTGAAGATTTGAAAAGGTTTCAATTTTTTCGAGCCTGATGATAACATTCGAAACGGCATCATTCACCTTGTTTTCAAAATTCGTGCGCTCAACAGTAATGGCGTTTTTAACCCAGTAAAATTGCACCACAGACAAACTTAATAATACTACCGAAACGATGACAATAATTACTGTTATCAGGTTTTTGTTCATGAAAAAATTATCTAAATGAAATCGAAATATTGACTTTTTGATGGTTGTTGAGTTTACAAAAATATCAGTGAAACTGCCTCAAAATCAAGGCTTAACTTAATTTAACGTTTGTTAATGTCCTTTAACGTTGAAGCCATCTTACCAAAACTATTTTTGTGAACGATAAAACGCTGCCTTTTCTACAAAAGAAGTGTTTACTCTTTTTAATGCTAAAGATTTTTTGATTCATAGATTTTGGTTTTTGGTTTTGAAGTGCAGTCATGAGATTGCACTTTTTTATTTTTTATTAAACGGGTTTAAATACCTTTGCTTTCGAAAAATTAAAACATCAATCAACAATGAATATGCTGCACCTTTCCATCGCTAACATAGCCAATTTTGTAACTTCTGAAGAAATTGCGAAATTTCAACCTGCAATAACCCAAAGTTTTCAGTCGGTTTTTGATAAAACAGGCCAGGGAAATGATTTTTTAGGATGGGTTAATTTACCCGCCGAAATTGATGATGAGATTTTGTCGGATATCGAAAAAACCGCCTCTTACATTCGTGATCATGCCGAAATATTTGTGGTTATTGGCATTGGTGGCTCCTACCTGGGTGCACGGGCAATTATTGAAGCTTTGAAGCACAATTTCGATTTTGCACTTTCGCACGACGAAAGGCAAAAACCATTGGTGCTTTATGCCGGCCAAAACCTTTCTGAGGATTATTTATCTGACCTGCTTGATGTGCTGAATAAACGCGATTATGCGCTGACGGTAATTTCAAAATCTGGCACGACCACCGAACCAGCCGTTACGTTCAGAATTTTACGAAAACATCTCGAAGACAAATATGGCAAAGATGGTGCACGCCGCCGGATTATTGCAATTACCGATAAATCACAAGGCGCATTAAAACAGCTTTCGCTCAATGAAGGCTATAAAACCTATGTTGTTCCTGATGATATTGGCGGACGTTATTCGGTGCTTACGCCAGTTGGTCTTTTACCAATTGCGGTGGCAGGTTTTGATATCCGGATGCTGGTAAAAGGAGCTTTTGAAATGCAGCAAAAACTGGCCGAATCCTCTGCTATCAGCGAAAATCCCGCTGCCATGTATGCGGCATCACGTAATGCACTTTATCAAAAAGGCAAGGTTGTCGAAATTATGGTTAATTACCAGCCTAACCTGTATTATTTTACCGAATGGTGGAAACAACTTTATGGCGAAAGTGAAGGAAAGGAAGGAAATGGGATTTTTCCTGCCGGAGTAGTCAACACTACCGATCTTCATTCGATGGGTCAATACATTCAGGAAGGTAAGCGAAATATCTTTGAAACAGTACTTTCGGTTGGTAAGCCGCAAAAAACCATTAAAATACCTCTGGAAAATGAAAACCTCGATAAATTAAATTTTATTTCGGGTCAGGAAATTCATTTTGTAAATCAGATGGCCGAAATAGCAACTACTCTTGCCCATGTTGATGGAAATGTTCCAAATTTCAGGATTTCGATACCTGAAGTTTCGGAATACTATTTGGGCCAGCTAATTTATTTTTATGAGTTTGCATGCGCCCTGAGTGGTTATGTTCTTGGAATTAATCCTTTCGACCAGCCAGGAGTTGAAGCCTATAAGAAAAATATGTTTGCCCTGCTTGGAAAACCAGGATTTGAAAAGGAAACAGAAGAAATCAGGAAGCGGATTAAAGAATAATTGACCAATTATTCAGGATGTTGCTCATCAAGCAAAACCAGAGTGTAAGCTTTTTCGGCTGCAATTTTTTCGGCACCCTTAATGGAGAAATCCTGTCCGGTTCCGAATAAATTCTGGTTAATTCTCACTTCAACGATGTATTGCTTGCTTGATCCTACGCCAATTTCAGCAATCATATTAAATTCAACCGTCTTGCGCTCTTTTTGTGACCACTCGATGAGTTTACTCTTAAAGTTAACCTCCAGTTTTTCAAGTTCATCAATATCAAAATAAACATTGATGATGCGGTTTACCACAATTTTTTTAGTGAAATTATACCCGCGGTCCATGTAAAGAGCACCAATAAATGCTTCAAAAGCATCACCCTCCATCGAGCGATAAAACGATTTTGAATCCTGGTTTGATTGGATAAATTTATCGAGGCCAATCCTGCGCGACAGTTTGTTTAACTGTTCGCGGCTCACCAGTTTTGAGCGCATTTCGGTTAGAAATCCCTCTTCTTTGTATGGAAATTTTTTAAAAAGGTAGTCGGCAACAATGGAACTCAGCACAGCATCGCCAAGATATTCCATACGCTCATTGGAAACCTTGTGGCCATTTTGTTCGATAGCAACGGATTTATGAAGAAACGCCAATTTATACAATGAAACATTTTTGGGATAAAACCCAAAAATGTTTCTGATTGAGCGTATTAATGCTTTATCAGATGAAAAATAATTTCGGAAGAGCCGGTAAAGATTCAAAACCAACTTATTTTATTCGTCGAATTTTTTTACTGCGATTGAAGTATTGTGGCCACCAAAACCAAAAGCATTCGACAATGCCAGGTTTACAGGGCGCTTCACAGCTTTATGGAAAGTAAAATTTAAATTATTGTCAATGTCAGGATCATCAGTAAAATGATTGATGGTTGGCGGAACAATATCATTTTTTAATGCCAGAATAGTCGCAATAAGTTCAACAGCAGCAGCGGCGCCAAGTAAATGGCCGTGCATCGATTTTGTTGAATTCAGATTCATTTTGTAGGCGTGATCACCAAAAAGGTTAATAATGGCTTTTGGTTCAGCAATGTCACCAACCGGGGTTGATGTTCCATGCGTATTGATATGATCAACGTCTTCAAGTTTAAAACCGGATTCCAAAATCGCAGCTTTCATGGCAAGCATTGCGCCAATTCCATCGGGGTGGGGAGCGGTAATATGATGAGCATCAGCGGAAGAACCTCCTCCAACGATTTCGGCATAAATTTTTGCACCTCTTCGTTTGGCGTGTTCATACTCTTCGAGAATCAGTGTTCCTGCACCTTCACCCAATACAAAACCATCGCGGTCCTTATCAAAAGGACGTGAGGCTGTTTTTGGGTCGTCATTCCTGGTTGAAAGTGCATGCATCGCATTGAATCCACCCACACCGGCAGGATTGATGCCAGCTTCGGAACCTCCGGTTACAAAAACATCGGCTTTGCCAAGACGAATATTATCGTACGAATTGATGATAGCATGAGCTGCTGAAGCACATGCTGAAGTTGTGGCGTAATTTGGTCCTCTGAAACCATATTTTATCGAAATATGTCCGGCGGCAATATCGCCAATAATCTTGGTAATAAAAAAAGGATTAAAACGTGGGGTTCCATCACCACGACCGTATTCAACAGCTTCCTGCAAAAATGAAGAAAACCCTCCGATTCCTGTCGCAATAATAACTCCAACCCTGTCTTTATCGAGTTCAGCGGTGAGCAATCCCGAATCGTTGATCGCTTCTTCAGCAGAAGCCATACTATAAACTACATAAGGATCAAGTTTTCGAACCTCTTTACGGTCAAAAAAATTGGTTGGATCAAAGTTTTTAACTTCGCAGGCAAAATGTGTTTTGTGTTTTGTGGTGTCAAAACGGGTAATTTCAGCAGCACCACTAACTCCATTAAGTAAGCTGATCCAGAGTTCTTCGACAGTATTACCTAATGGAGTTACGGCACCTAATCCGGTAACAACTACTCGCCTCAAATTCATGTGGGAGAGATTAATTATTTAGTGTTGTTTTCGATGTAGGCAACGGCATCACCAACTGTGCCAATTTTTTCTGCCTGATCATCCGGTATTGCGATGTTAAATTCCTTTTCAAACTCCATGATGAGTTCAACTGTATCGAGAGAATCAGCTCCCAGATCATTGGTAAAACTTGCTTGTGGTGTTACTTCATTTTCGTCAACACCCAGTTTGTCAACGATGATCGATTTTACTCTTGTTGCAATATCAGACATAATAAATACTTTTTTAGTTAAACAAGTGGCAAAGGAAATAATTTTATGTTTACAAAACAAAATATTTTTATTAATGTTTCAAAAATGCATTTGTTAAGCGAAAGACATACAGTGCTTTATCTGCTAATAGTGATGTTATTTGACCTAATGAAGCGGTTAAAACCTGGTTTTAAACTTGCCTGAAAAGCTGGTTTATCATAAAATGGCGACTTTTTCAAGCTGCAAATCCAAAGGTTTTTTATTTTTGTACGAATGAAAAACATCGCAATCTTTGCTTCCGGAAATGGCTCAAACGCCGAAGAAATCATCAGGTACTTCGAAAAACGGTCTGACGGCCACGTTAGATTGGTATTAACAAATAATCAAGAAGCAAAAGTTCTTGAAAGGGCGAAAAGGCTTGGCGTCGAAACGGTTACCTTTTCGAGAAACCAGTTTTACAGCACCATCGAAATTTTGGAAATATTAAATCAACAAAAAATCGACCTGATCGTACTTGCCGGATTTCTCTGGCTTATCCCCGGGTATTTGCTGCAAAATTTCCCAAAAAGGATAATCAATATTCATCCGGCCCTATTGCCAAAATATGGTGGGAAGGGGATGTACGGCGCTAAGGTACACGAATCGGTGATTAAAAGCGGTGATGCTGAAAGCGGAATAACCATTCATTATGTAAATGAATTTTATGATGACGGCCAGATCATTTTTCAGGCAAGATGTCCTGTTGAACCGTCCGAAACCGTCGATTCTCTTGCCAACAAAATCCATGAACTCGAACATAAATATTTTCCGGTGCTTGTCGATCAGGTTTTAGCTACATTATAAATTTGAAGAGCAAAGGATTATCCCAAATTATGTTAAACATAATGCCCGTAATAATCGGTGCTTTCGCTTTTTCGCTTTTTAACGTTTTCGATGATCTGAAGTTTTTCTTCGTCGATTAATCGCCACCATGTCTTTGCTTCGGTTTTAGTTCTTTTACATCCGATACAGATCTGATTTTCATCATACTGACAAATATCAACGCATGGGTTTTTTATTTTTTCACTCAAAACTTAACTTATTTTTTTTGATTCAATTAGTGATTTATCCATTCATCCGAACATTAATTCAGGCAAAAAGTTCAATAGCGTGTTTAGTGTTGAAAACTACTATTTTTGCAAATGTAATACAGTTAAATAATATATTCAGCGCAAACAGGTTAAGAAGGGGCGCAGACAATTGATTTTGTTTTTTATCAAAATTGCATATCTTTGTTAAGTTTAATACGAAAATTTCATTTGTTCCTACTAAAAATTAACTCGAAAACTAAAAATGAATATGACTTACGAACCACTACCGGCTGAAGTAGATTGGCATAACATGACGATACTTATCGTTGAAGACGTTATGCCTAATTTTGTGTTTTTACAATCAGCACTTCAAAAAACCCAGGCCAAAATTGTACATTCACCCAATGGAAATGATGCGGTTAAAAAGTGTTTGGAGGATAAAAATATTGACCTTGTTTTAATGGATTTGCATTTGCCTGGCATGGACGGGCTTGCTGCAACCCGGGAAATTAAAAGGAAAAGGCCCGATTTAATTGTAATTGCACATACAGCATTTGTTTTATCAGGCGAACGTAAAAAAAGCCAGGAAGCCGGATGTGACGATTATATTGCGAAACCAATCCGTTCGAACGAATTAATATTTAAAATCAGAAACTGCTTTATTAAAGCAGGAAAGGAAGCATAGCTGAAAATTTAATTAATCCAGGGCAAAAATGACTTATCAGAAAAGAATTCCGGAATTTTACGGATTTCGAATTTACGCTCTTTCTACATTATTATATTTGCTTTTGGTATTGCCCTTTGCGGGATTTCTAATTCTTCAGAATTTGCCCGCAATTATTGAGAAACGTGATAGTTTGATAAGTAAATCAGATGTTTCATCCCCCGCCCCAACAATCATTACAAGCGATACAAATAACTCTCAAATTGATTTTAACGTCAATACTGAGCCGGGCCAAAGTGGTGTGACCTTAAATATTGGCTCCAAAACCGATTCAAACCAGGTAAATGATCTTCAATACGAGCAACTTTCGAATTCCTTCAGTTTTCTGTTAAAATCCCTGCTGATATGTTTTATTGGTGGTTTTATTTACAATTTCCCCTTTAAGCGCTATTTCAGGCGAAAACGATTACACCGGGTTACTTCCGATAAACTAACAGCATTTTGTAAAAAACAATTGTTGATTTCGCCTTGGGTTAATGCCGGAATTTTAGGTGCAGCATACCTGGCAACCTTGCTTTACATGATTATGCTTATTTATCAGTCGCCCACTGATTACGACATCAGTAATACACTTTTTACCCGGTTTTTCTTTATCTCGTTGTTTTCATCGCTGTTGACTTTTTTGTTGGTTTATTTTTGGGAAAAGCACAGGGTTAACACCAAGTACATCGACTTTTTGTACACAAAAGAAGAATTGCGTAAGCGTGTTTTCAAATTCCGGATTGGAAAAATCAGGAACCAGTTTTGGATTTCGAGTGCAATGACAACGTTGCTGCCACTTTCGATAGTTATTGTTTACCTGAGCATGAGCCTCACAAAAATCAGTGAACTGAATCTTACTTCACTCACCGATGAACAGGTTCAGATTTTATTTGGCCGTTACAGCAACCTGTTTAAAATGGTTGTTGAATCCCCTGACCCGGAAGGTTTAGGCGATTTGTTTTTCATCAATGTTACTGATGGTTTTATCATGCTCGTGGGCATTGGCGTTGGAATTTTTGTGTCGTTCATCTATTTGCTGCTGTTTGTAAAATGGTCGACGCTCGACATTGTTTTTCCGCTTAAAGAATTGCTTTACAACATGCAAAAAACCGGTGAAGGCAAGACCATAAATTACACGATTGTCAGGAATAATGATGAAATAGGCGAAATTGCAGAAGGATACAATGAAATGTCGGCGAATCTGGAAAAATACATCTCAGATATTTCGATGATGAACGAAGCTTATTACCGCTTTGTACCCCGTCAGTTTCTGGAATTCCTCGGAAAAGAAAGCATCCTTGACGTGCGGCTTGGCGACCAGGTGCAAAAGGAAATGTCGGTGTTATTTACCGATATCCGCGATTTTACTGCCATGTCAGAGGATATGACTCCTAAAGAAAATTTCGATTTTCTAAACGAATACCTCAGCAGTATGGAGCCGGTAATTTCGCGCAACCACGGGTTTATCGACAAATACATCGGCGATTCGATCATGGCACTTTTCGTTGGAAACGTTGAAAATGCTATTGATGCTGCCATCGAAATGCGTTCATCACTTGCCGATTTTAACCTTCAGCGCAAGCTCGAAAATAAAACTCCGACAAACAGCGGCATCGGCATTCATACAGGTAACCTGATGCTTGGCGTTGTAGGTGGTCATGGAAGAATGGATGGAACCGTAGTTTCGGATGCCGTAAATCTTGCCTCCAGAATCGAAGGGCTTACCAAAATGTACGGTACTTCCATAATTATCAGCCAGGACACCTTAATAAAACTGCAGGATCCTTCACGGTACAATTATCGCTTTTTGGATGTGGTGAAAGTGAAAGGCAAAAAAGAAGCCGCCTATATTTTTGAAATCCTTGACGGTGAACCCGAGGATATCAAACAGCTTAAAATCCTTACCAAACCTGATTTTGGAAGGGCTTTACAGCTTTACAAAAGCAAAGATTTCGACAATGCGCTTGATCTCTTTAAAAAAGTACAAAAAATTAACCCTTACGATCGCGCTACCCAGCTTTACATTATCCGGTGTAAAAACATTCTCGAATTTGGCATCCCCGAAGATTGGGACGGTGTTGAAACGATCAGAGATAAATATTAACCGGCTGAACTTTAAGCCCCCCCCGACTGTTATCTGAAAAGTTATTTTAACAAGCACAAACAAATACCTGTTTTTTTTATGAAAAATTTATTTTACCAGATTTTTACTGCAATGCTGTTTTTCATGTCCGGCAATGTCGTTGCTGCTGATAATCCGCTCTGGATGCGTTATCCGGCCATTTCACCTGATGGGAAAACCATTGTTTTTTCGTTCAAAGGCGACCTTTTTACAGTTTCGTCCGATGGCGGATTTGCGGCGCCTTTAACCATCCACGAAGCATACGATTTTGCGCCGGTTTGGTCGCCTGATGGAAAATTTATTGCTTTTGCCTCAGCACGCCACGGCAACTTTGATGTTTTTCTTATTCCTGCCCAGGGTGGAAAAGCCAACAGATTGACCGATTTTTCGGGAAATGAAATCCCGTCAGGGTTTACTGCGGACGGTAAAAATGTGCTTTATTCGGCCTCCATTCAGGATATTCCCACAAATGTAATGTATCCCACCGGGCTGCTTTCGGAGTTTTACAAAGTGCCGGTCGAAGGAGGGCGCCCATCACAAATTCTTTCCACTCCGGCTGAGGCAGCACGGGAAAGTAAAGATGGTAATTTTATTATTTTTCAGGATATTAAAGGTTACGAAAATTCCTGGCGGAAACACCATACTTCGGCGGTTACACGCGATATCTGGCTTTATGAGAAATCAGCAAACAGCTTTAAAAAGCTATCCGATTTTGCTGGAGAAGACCGTAACCCGGTTTTGAGTAACGATGAAAAAGATGTCTTTTTCCTTAGTGAAAAATCCGGATCATTCAATGTTTGGAGGCTTTCACTAAATAATCCTTTAAACCAGGTTAAAATTACAGGTTTTGAAAAAAATCCTGTTCGCTTTTTATCCGTCGGCGCTAACGACAGGCTTTGTTTTGGCTATGATGGCGAAATTTATATCCTGGATAAAAACGCTTCCCCCAAAAAAGTGGACATCACCATTGCGATGGACGAAAAAATAAACGCGGTTACCTTTGAACAGAAAACTTCCGGTGCCACCGAAATGGCTGTTTCAAAAGACGGTAAAGAAATTGCTTTTATCCTCAGGGGCGAAGTTTTTGTTACTTCCGTTGATTTTTCTACCACAAAACGGATTACCGAAACCCCGGAACAAGAGCGCTCAGTGACTTTCAGCCCTGATGGCCGCAAACTTTTGTATGCATCGGAGCGCGATGGAAGCTGGAATATTTATGAAACCAGCATTGTTCGGGAACAGGAAAAGGGGTTTGCCCGCTCCACCATTCTCAATGAAACCCCGGTTATTGCTACCGAAAAAGAAGAATTCCAGCCACTTTATTCTCCCGACGGAAAAGAAGTTGCCTATCTCGAAAGCAGGGAAATTTTAAAAGTTATCAACCTCGAAACTAAAACGACAAGAACTATCCTCGACGGAAAATACAATTATTCATACTCCGATGGTGATGAATGGTTTCAGTGGTCACCCGATGGAAAGTACTTTTTGGCAACCTTTTCTCCCAACTCCATGTTTATAAATGATGTGGCTTTGATTGCTGCTGATGGCAAAAGCGAACCACAGAATCTCACCATGAGCGGCTACAACGATGGAGGGCCAAAATGGATGATGGATGGGGAGATGATGATCTGGTTTTCGGATCGCGAAGGTTTGCGCAGCCACGGAAGCTGGGGCTCGCAAGCTGATATTTATGGTATGTTTTTTACCAAAGAGGCATGGGATAAATTTAACCTGAGCGAAGAAGAAAAGAAACTCTTTGATGAAGCCAAAGAGGAACAAAAAAAGAAAGAAGCCGAAGAAAAGAAAAAGGCAGATGAAGCCAAAAAAGATAAAAATAAAGATGGTGATGAGGCCAAAAAAGATACGATTAAGCCTGTAAAGATTGACTTTGCAGGACTTGAAGACCGCAAAACCAGGCTCACCATCAATTCATCCGATCTATCCGATGCCATTTTAACTCCAGATGGTAAAAAACTTTATTATCTCAGTAAATTTGAGAAAGGTTTCGACCTTTGGATGAAAGATCTCATTAAAAACGAAACCAAACTTCTGGTAAAATTAGACGGTGGTGGCGGTGATTTGCAAATGGATAAAGAAGGAAAATTCCTTTTTATGATTTCCGGAGAGTCATTTATCAAAATTACCATTGCCGATAACAAAAAAGATGTAATCAGCTACAATGCAAAATTTGATTTAAATCTGCCCGGTGAGCGCGATTATATGTTTGAACACGTTTGGCGGCAGGTTCGCGAAAAGTTCTACGACCCAAATCTGCAAGGCGTGGAGTGGGATTATTACAAAGCCCAATATCAAAAGTTTCTCCCTTACATCAATAATAATTTCGATTTTGCCGAGATGCTGAGTGAAATGCTTGGTGAGCTAAATGCTTCACACACCGGATCCGGTCATCGTTTCAGCGATCCCAAAGGCGATAATACAGCCCATCTCGGTGCATTCTATGATTGGAATTACCAGGGTGATGGCCTGAAAATTCTCGAAGTCATCGAAAAAGGGCCGCTAACCACAGCCACTTCAAAAATTACAGCCGGTGTTATTATCGAAAAAATTGATGGAACTACCATCAAAGCTGGCGAAAGTTATTTTGGCCTGCTCAATCATAAAACTGATAAACCCACACTTTTGTCTCTTTTTAATCCTCAATCCGGCGAACGTTGGGATGAAACGGTAAAACCGATTTCTGGAGGTGCAAATTCAGAACTCTTATACAAACGCTGGGTAAAATCAAGGCGGGAAGCAACAGAGAAATTATCTAATGGTAAAATTGGTTACGTTCACGTCAGAGGCATGAACAGCCAGAGTTTCAGGGAAGTTTATTCCGAAATTTTAGGACGTAATTATAGCAAGGAAGCTATTATTGTTGATACTCGCTTTAATGGAGGTGGCTGGCTTCACGATGATCTGGCAACCTTGCTCAGCGGAAAAAGATATGTTGATTTTTACCCCCGCGGGAAATTTTTCGGCTCCGAGCCAATGAATAAATGGATTAAACCATCGGCTGTGCTTATCAGCGAAAGCAACTACTCCGATGCCCACGGATTTCCTTTTGCTTACAGGGCTTTGGACGTCGGCAAAACCATCGGGATGCCTGTTCCTGGCACCATGACTGCCGTTTGGTGGGAAACTTTACAAGACCCAACTATTTATTTTGGAATCCCGCAGGTTGGCACCAAGGACATGGATGGAAACTATCTCGAAAACTTCCAGTTTGAACCCGACATCAAACAAAACAACGATTACAACAAAGTTGTTAACGGCAGCGACCAACAATTGGAGAAAGCAGTTGAATACCGGCTCACGTTAATTTTGTGGGGATTAAGCGAAAAGTTTGTTTAATCTAAAGAGGAAAAAAGGGGTATCAGTAACGCCTCTCAAATTAGCTCTGAAGAGTTTGATTTTAGAGTTAAAAGATTCAGCATTTGCATTAGTGTT
>CAJATL010000364.1 GCA_903944895.1 uncultured Bacteroidota bacterium | reverse complement strand
ACAGTCGATTCGCAAGGACTAACCGGAACTGCCTGCAAACAAAGTTCAACCGAACCCTGCAGATAATCCAGGTCACCCGGGAAATAGGTCGGATTCAATGAGAATTCATTATCAAAATAGCCGGAACCCATTAGGGTGTACCAGAAATATTCACTGGCATATTCAACCGAACCATTTAATGGTAAAGTAGAATTATCCTGGCAGAGTGTTGCATCATCACCGGCATAAACAATGGCCATTGGCGCAACCGAAATCGAAAAATCGCAGGAAGACGAACAACCAAATTCATCAGTAAAGGTGTATGAAAACTGATAAGTTCCGGCACCAACTGAAGGATCGAAAGTTGTCACCATATTCCCGGAAACATTTGTGTAAACGCCGCCTTCAGGAATACCACCTGTTAACTCAAAAGCAGGCGTATTTTCACAGACAGGATTTGGCGAAGGACAAATTATTTCGGGTAAAGGATTAAAATAAAGTGTCATGCAATCAGAAACAGTCGATTCGCAAGGACTAACCGGAACTGCCTGCAAACAAAGTTCAACCGAACCCTGCAGATAATCCAGGTCACCCGGGAAATAGGTCGGATTCAATGAGAATTCATTATCAAAATATCCGGAACCCATCAGGGTATACCAGAAATATTCACTAGCATATTCAACCGAACCATTTAATTGTAAAGAAGAATTATCCTGGCAGATTGTTGCGTCATCACCGGCGTGAACAATGGCCATTGGAGCAACCGAAATCGAAAAATCACATGAAGCCGAACAACCAAACTCATCAGTAAAGGTGTATGAAAACTGATAAGTTCCGGCACCAACTGAAGGATCGAAAGTTGTCACAATATTCCCGGAAACATCTGTGTAAACGCCGCTTTCAGGAATACCACCTGTTAACTCAAAAGCAGGCGTATTTTCACAGACAGGATTTGGCGAAGGACAAATTACTTCAGGTAAAGGATTAAAATAAAGTGACATGCAATCAGCAACAGTCGATTCGCAAGGGCTAACCGGAACTGCCTGCAAACAAAGCTCAACCGAACCCAGCAGATAATCCAGGTCACCCGGAAAATAGGTCGGATTCAATGAGAATTCATTATCAAAATAGCCGGAACCCATCAGGGTGTACCAGAAATATTCACTAGCATTTTCAACCGAACCATTTAACTGTAAAGAAGAATTATCCTGGCAGATTGTTGCGTCATCACCGGCGTGAACAATGGCCATTGGCGTAACTGAAATCGAAAAATCGCAGGAGGCCGAACAGCCATTCCCATCTTCATAAGAATAAGTAAATGAATAGGTCCCGGCACCAATTGCAGGATCAAAAGTCGTGACCACCAAACCGGCAGCATTCGTGTAAACGCCTCCTTCAGGAAAACCACCTGAAAACTCAAAAGCAGGAGCATCAGCACAAAGCGGCTCATACGTCGGACAGGTAACTTCAGGAAGCGCATTCACCACGATCTCAAAATCGCAGGAAGCCGAACAACCGTGAATATCAGTAAAACTGTAAGTAAATGAATAAGTTCCGGCACCAACGGCTGGGTCAAAAGTTGTGACCACCAAACCTGCAGCATCCGTATAAACACCACCCAAAGGCGAACCACCCGAAAGCTCAAAAGCAGGTGCCTCAGCGCAAAGCGGCTCATACACCGGACAAGAAATCTCAGGGAGAGGATTGACCGTAATCACAAAAATGCAGGTATTGCTGCAACCCTGACTATCAATATAATAATAGGTTATTGAATGCTCGCCCAAACCGGCAATTGAAGGATCGAAAACATTGTTAATTATTCCAGTCCCTGAATAAACTCCACCAACAGGTAAAGAACCTTCCAAAGTTATGGGTTCGGCATCAACACATATTTCAAAATCAGTCTGACATGTTAGTTCTGGCACTGGCAAAATTTCCAGGAGCATGCAATCGGTGAAATCGTTACAGGGTTGCACTGCAAAGGCAGTTAAACACAGGCTTACCGAGCCGGTGCTGATATCCTGCGGACCAGGAGTGTAAACCGGGGTTAAGATTTCAGAATCATCGAAAGTTCCATCACCTTGAGTAAGCCACAAAAGTGATTGGAAATTTTCGGCTGTGCCGTTTAAGGCATAATT
>CAJATL010000363.1 GCA_903944895.1 uncultured Bacteroidota bacterium | reverse complement strand
AGAAAGTTTTGCGGCTTACGGCGTTAATACCGGAATCCAGCACACCGTTATTTTTGGCGGCGTTGCACAAGGCCCACAAACTTCTGCTTTGCGCAGAGGTGTAGAAGTTCTCATTGCCACCCCTGGCCGTTTGCTCGACCTGATGGGACAGCAATATGTTGACCTCCACGACATCAGTTTTTTTGTACTCGACGAAGCCGACCGCATGCTCGATATGGGTTTTATTAACGATGTTAAGAAAATCATGGCGGTACTGCCAAAAAAACGGCAATCGCTGCTTTTTTCGGCAACCATGCCACCAGCCATCGTAAGTTTAGCCGCAGGACTGCTGATAAATCCAGCCAGGGTTGAAGTTGCGCCGGTTAAAAAAACCACCGATGCCATCACGCAATCGGTGTATTATGTTGACAAAGGGGATAAGAAAGATCTGCTCCTTCATTTGCTTCAGGATAAGAAGATGGTCACTGCACTTGTATTTACCCGCACCAAACACGGCGCCGATCATGTTGCGAAAATCCTGAATAAACAAGGGATTAAATCAGAAGCTATTCATGGTAACAAGTCGCAGCAGGCTCGTCAGCGCGCGCTCGAAAACTTCAAAAACAAAGAGACAAGAGTGCTTGTGGCCACCGACCTGGCAGCAAGAGGACTTGATATCGAGGAGTTGACCCACGTTGTGAACTATGAGATTCCAAACATTCCCGAAACTTACGTTCACCGTATCGGCCGAACCGGAAGAGCCGGAGCAACCGGAATCGCGGTTTCGTTTTGCGATAACGATGAAAAAGCTTTTTTACGCGACATTCATAAACTCATTGCAAAAACAATCCCAACCGTCGAAGATCATCCTTTTCCGATGAGCAACCAGGCTCCGGTGATGAAGGCAATACTTCCAAAACAAAATTTTTCAAGAAATCAGGGAAATCCAGGTGCGCGACGTTTTGGCGCCTCTGAAGTTACTGAACGCAGAAAATTCCAGACTTCCTGGGCAAAGAACAGGTAAGCTGATTTTCTGTTCATAAAAAGAATCATCACCATTTTGCTCCCGGGCAAGATGGTGATGATTTTTTTTGATATGGATTTATATGGGCTAAAGCCCGGTAACTGTCTGGTTTTCAATTGCCCCGACCTTAAGGTCGGGGCAATTCATATTCTTGATATTCAGGGCTTTAGCCACCTTGATAAAATTTATAGAACCTTTTTAGACTTTACTCTTTATTGCTTTTGGATAGAAACGCAAAACCCTACCGAACTCAGTTGAGTGGCAGGGTTTGCATTTGCTTTCCTCTTTCAAAAAGATAACTATTTCTTCAAGAGACGCTTGTTTACAATTTTATTTCCATATTCAATTTTCAACAAATAAACACCCGATCTCATTTCACTGATGTTGATATTTGTATGATGAACATCAATGTTTTCGGTTTTGATAAATCGTCCGTCAATGGTGTAAATTGTCAGAACGCCTTTTTCAAAAGTATGATCACCAATAACTAAGGTAAACTCGTCATTTGCTGGATTTGGAATAATCAAAACCTCAGATCCAGATTCTATTGACGACATACTTACAGGCAATAACGTCATTTCAGTGATAACCGATAAACCATTTCCATTGAAAATCCTTTCAGGGTTTGGCATTGCCGGATTGAAAGTTACCTCCATTTCAAATTCTTTATCAACATTCTGCCTGTAAAGTCTGAATTGCAGCGGTTCATCTTCCTCAAAACCGTCTTTAATATTGGTTGTTGGATCGTCTCCAAACAAGGTGATGGCTGTGGTTTGGGCTTGCCAGTTGCCCATTCCAAAACAATTTCCAGACAGATCATAAACGGAAATAATATCACCTTCAATTAAAGCATTGGCAACCATTTCCGGGATGGCGATGGTGTGGGTGATTGGGGTGGTTGAGATTTTAAACGCTGACAGGTCTGGCGATGCTTTCAGGTTTTCAAAACCAACCTTCACAGCTCCACAAACCGGAAACTCAATCGTTCCATCGTTTCCCATCAAAACAAAATAGGCTTTACCTGGCTCCAACACACCAAGCGAGTTTATCCCAAACTCCGGCCAATAGATATTCCATCCGGCAACTTCTTTAATGATAACCACATCTTTGCCTGCAAATAAAGCCGCCACATCCACCTCACATTCCGAAAGTACCGGAATCAGGTTCCATCCTGCGGCAAGTTGCAGAGTTTTGTTGTTTTCGCGTGTACCTGAAATTGTTAAATCAACAGCGTTGGCAACCTTTATCTGGTAGCCTTCGTGCGTGTTCCATGCGCCGATGGTGTTGATGTTTTGTCCAGGCCAATAAATTCCGGAAGTATTTTGGAGGATAATGAGGTCGGAGAGGATGGGTTGGAAAAGAGGTTCGATGTTATCTGTTGAAGGTGAAAGGTAGGAGGAAATGCCTGACCAGCCCTGGAGAAGCTGGATTTTCTGACTTGACAAAGTGAACGGTTTTGCCATTTTGAAATTGGAATATCCACTTTCGTTACCTTCCACATCTACGGCAGTAAGCGTAAAATAGTAGGTTGTATCGTTAAAAAGGCCATAAACCATTCTGGTAGTATCCGTTCCGGTGTAAATGGGCGACGGTTGTCCGTAAACGGTATGAATTCCTTCAAATGGCGGAATGGTGTCTGTATCGAAATAAAGGACATATCCCGAAAGGTCTTCCTCGGTATTTGGCAACCAGGATAAATTGGTTATGGTGCTGTCCGGAAAAGCTTCTACCAAAACCGGTGGAGCAGGCGGGATGGTATCATAAAACCGAATATTGGTGCTTGCAGTTGCAGAGCCGTTTACACTAAACGCTGAAACCGTTGCCGTACCACCGATATGACTGGAACGGACTTCAAATTGAATTTGATGATTTCCGGCAACGACCTGGATTCCATCAATAGTAGTATCGGCATCTACTGTTAAAATCTTTCCATTAGTTGTTGCCACCGTGAATTTTTCACCGTCGTTTACTGGCCGGAGGTTATTGTTGAAAATGGTATCGCTAAAAATGGTTGCCACCGAAATGCTGTCAGCGTAGATGCTGTCGGGCACTGCGTTTAGACCAAAAGTGCCGAATGGCATGGCCGGGGCCAGTGTAAACAGCGAAAGTTGGGTGATGGGTGCAGTTAATGTATTATTGGCTGTATCGAGCACTCCGCCGATGTAAACCCATCGGTGGTTGGCTTTGTCTTCCCAATACATCCCCAGCGAGGATTCATCAAGGCTGTCAGCTTCAGCCTGGTCATAAACGATGGTCATCCAGCAGGTATCAGCCAATTGGGTTCCATAAGGTTCGAATTGGTAAAAGCCACCGATTCCGTATTGCATGCCGTAAACTTCTTCGGCACGCAGCTTGTTTTCTTTGAAAATGAACTTTTTATCCTGCTCCACATCAGCGAGTTTTTTGGATGGGTCAGCTCCATACCAACTCCACGAAATACAATGAATCGAATCAATTTCGGGAGGAAAAGCATTATCCGGAAAAATAATTGATGAACCATTGTTGCCAACATAAAAGGTCATATTATCTTTCCCAGGAATGATAGCATCTATAATACCCAATCCCAACTTTAACAACATAGGCACATCATCAATAACTTGCTGTAAAACCTGCTGATAACTTATAGGTATTTCCGGAATTTCAGAACTAAACTTCTCATTGATGTATGCCTCTCCAAACACCCATTTCCCCTTTTCTACGGTCATCTTTTTACCTTCTTCAAATCCGACACCCCCTCCAAAATTCAATGACGCTGCGGTAATAGAAACTCCAAGATCTATATCAAAAGAATTACAATGAGATATTTTCGTCATTTCCTTTTGATAGGAAATCGTTGCATTTCCAGCCTGATTTACTTGAATATCATACAAAAAATCAAAAACAGCATCTAAGATTTGCTTAAAGGTTGAATTATTTACATTGATGTTTGTTGAGGATTGATGACTGTTGGATATTTGCTGAATCTCCGAGGTGAGCGTCGAAATTTCATTCAGAACCTCATCATCTGCTTCAATCGAGAAAAGGGTTTCTTCTTCAAAATTTGAAAAAAGATTTCGGCGAATGTACTTTAATTCAAACCTTTTAATCTGGCTTGGAATATCGCCATCTAAAAAAGTTGAAAATTGCAAGCCCACTGAACTCTCAGTATCATAAATACTTAACATAGTTCCAAGATCCTCCTTCTTATTCTTATTTCCAAAGTCCATTTTTATACCGAAACCGGCAGAACCCGCAAATTTTCCTGACACTCCAAAATTATATTCGTATTCATTATCAATATGATGATTGAAGGCCAACAAAGTAGGATGACCCTCGGCCCCAACGCTTGCACCTGCTCCAATTGTGGCGTTGTGAGCTAACTCAACACCTACAAATCCTTCAGCAGATATTTCTTTTTTAACATCAATACCTCCACCATCCGAGACAAAAGATTCTTCTAAAGTGGGTTGATTTGAAAATTTACTTTCAAGTAAAGACAGGAAGCGACCTGCTGCAACACTAATATTTTTAAAGTTGGCATCAGCTATTAAAATATATTTAGCAATGGCTTGCCAATTATTAGCGCTGAAGTAATCGAATTTATAACTATCCTCGGTAATCCCAGTAAAAGTAGTCCCAGCACCACCTTCTGCCCAGGCACCACCTTTTATAGGCCCTAAATGAAATTTTCCTCCCGGTGATTTAATTTTGAATCCGATGCCTATGCCCGCCCTACCCTGACGTTTAATGTTGAGGAAATCAGTGACAACCGGCGATGTAGTGCTCTTTTCTAAACTTGTAACTGACCCTCTTTCGATTTTGAGCGATAAATCTATTCCCATAAAATTAGCCCCGAGTTTAGTGTAATTGCTATTATCCCAGTATTTCTCATAATTTAAACCAACGATTTTCCCGGTAAATGGCACCGGCTCTGCCAACGCCACATTATTCACCGAAGTAATCGCAAAATCTGCCTGTTCGCCGGGCTGCCCTTGCCCAATCCGGTTGCTGTTGATCGAAATATCTACGATTCCATCTTCATCCGAAAGATAGGTTTCTGAAAACATACCTGCAGTAACCCTTACCGGAATCATCGAACGCGGACTTCCGTTGGTAGAATTTGTAACCTTGTAATACCGGTGAAATGTACCACCCTGCTGAACAGTGGAAATAGCCGGGTTGGGATTTGGTTGAATTGCGGATAACGATAGCGTAAGTTCTCCTGGCGATAACTGAAAATTAAGTAGTTTGATGGGATTGCCATAAGGCAAATGAATATTATCGGCGCTCTTATCTTCATAGTTTGACGCAAAAGCTGAAACCTTGTAACCATAGCCAAAAGGCACATACAGTTTGTACATTCCCTGCTGATCACTTGGCGACGAAGCATAAGTAAGCGATTTTACAATGGCACCTTGTATGGGCAAACCGGTTTCGTTTGCCGTAATTTGTCCATAAATAATTCCACCGACGGTATTCAACATAAACCACCCCGAGTACCCCGAAAAGTACTCGCCCATCATATTCATTTCAAATACTCCGGAATACCCGGAAATATTGGGGTATTCATACGTTGGAGTGCCGATGGCAAAAAAATTAGAATAGCCAATAATAGTCTGTGAAGACATATTCAAACCTGAAAACAGGAAAGAAAGCAAAACTGAATATTTGAGAATTCGTCTGAATATTTTCATTTGTAGTTTATGTTTTTACGAATGATGAAACTTCAAAATTTTGATGCTGATAATTTAAATAATTTTAGGCTAATTGTGCTGTGTGCCAAACTAAATAGTCAAATAGCTTAATCCTTGACGCAACGGACAGAAAAACTGTCTGCACTATTACCGATGGTGCCGCAGTCCCGGAAAAATCCGCCACCACTGTAGAAAATGAAAAAGTACCAGGGAAAATACCCGGTTTTTGTAGAAGACCACCAGTAACCGTGGTAACCCAAATAATTGTTGGAGCCAGCGGAGTAGTAACCGCCCGGAAGTGCGGAAAACCCAAAGTCGTTGGTTCCGTAATATGTTGCGTTAGAATCCCAACGTGGGTGTGCTGACGTGCTGCAATCTCCGCCAAGTGGCGAACTTACCTGCCGGCACGATTTAAGTTTGTTACCAACGTTGCTGGCCGTAATGTCATTATAAGTATTTATCAGATAATCCGTTAATTCTGTCCATTCGGGATCGCTGGGAACGTGCCAGCCGTTGGGGCAAATGCCCTGTACACCGCTCGGGTTGCCGTTGCTGCTGGCGGAACCGTTCATAACGGTGCTCCAATTGTAAAGCCCTCCGTAAAGTTCACAGTTCTCAAAGCTGTTGTTGTAGCAGAGTCGTGAAATATTGTTACCGCTGGCATCTCTGGTGGTATTCAGGTTTTCCTTCATCCAGCACTGATCGCCAATTTGAACGGTGTTGTAATAATTACCATCGTAGTCAAATACATTAGGCGCTCCCGGGCAAGAATTCGTGTTTTCGACAGAGTAAGCAATAACCATGAGTTTTGTTTGCGGGCTGTACCTGTTGGGATGTTCCTGGGTTGGATCCCAAATAATGTGTTTGCCGCTTCCCGGGGCTAATGGTCCGGTATCGCCACTTAACGAGCTATGGGTGATGGGAGAATAATTTACACCTGCATCAAAACTCACTTTCATATTCATAAAATAGGAATTTCCCTGCCCGCTCAGGTCAAAATAAACATCCACCAGCCCGCTGCCATTTGTGCGTTGGGCTACCGAAATATTTGTAATGGAGCCGTCTTGGGAAAAGGCGCCTGCGGCTATTAAGGAAATGAAGATTAAGAGTAATAATGATTTATTCATACAATGGAAATTTGGATAATCCTGATTGAAATATGATGTTTCTTGTTTCGATGAAAAGCGTTTTGTCTCAAAGTTTAAAAGTAAATGTTGCTATTGAAAAAAAAATCAAATATTTCGGAGGTTCCTGTTTGTTGAAGGATGTAAATGCCTTCATTGTGCGCGTCGCCTTTATTCTTTACTCACCAGGAAGCCTAATTCAAATTGTAAAATAGCCAAATAGCCTAATCCCTGACGCAACGGACAGCGTAACCGTACAACTTAGGGAGGCTGACACTGCTCACTCCACCGTGAGTGTACCACATTTGCCGGAACCAGGCATCATAGTACGAGTTAGCGGCATTAGCGGTAGAAGACCACCAGTTGCTGCCTAAACCCAGACTGACGAATGAGCCACCTTGGTAGCCGCCGCCCGGAAGCGCCGAAAAACCAAAGTCGTTAGTTCCGTATTGGCTACTGTGTGAATCCCATCGCGGGTGTGTGGTAGTACTGCAATCCCCACCAAGTGGAGAATCTACCTGCCGGCACGATTTGAGTTTATTGCTAACATTACTGGCAGTAATGTCAACGTAAGTATTTATCAGGTAATCCGTCAATTCGGTCCATTCGGCATCACTGGGAACGTGCCATCCAGTTGGGCAAATTCCCTGTACCCCACTGGGATTGCCGTTGCTGCTGGCAGAACCATTCATCATAGTTGTCCAACTATAAAGGCCACCGTACAATTCACAATTTGATGGTGCGTTGCTGTAACAAATACGTGCGATGCCAACCCCCGATGGGCTTCGTGTTGTATTCAGGTTGGAAGCCATCCAGCATTGGTCGCTTATCTGCAGGGTTTGGTAAACATTGCCGTCGATATCTTCGACAGTTGGCGCCCCGGGACAAGGATTTTCGTTGCCTGCAAGATAAGCCGTAAGCTTTAACTTTGTTTGCGGGCTGTACCGGTTGGGATGATCAACCGTTGGGTTCCAAACAATGTGTTTGCTGCCAGGGCTTGAAGGGCCAACATTGCCACTCATAGAAGCTGTAGAAATCGGAATATAGTTTATCCCTGCATCAAAGCTTACCTTCATACTGATAAAATAGGAATCCGCTGGACCTTCCAGGTCAAAATTCACATCCACCAATCCGCTGCCATCGCTGCGCTGGGCCACTTGTACGTTGGTGATGGAGCCGGTTTGAGAAAAGGCATTGGCTGCCATGAAGTAAATGAAAACAAAGAGTAAAATTGATTTTTTCATAGGAAAGAAATTTGGTAAAACGGATTGAGATATTTGAATTTTTGTATCAAAGAAATGGGTTTAGTTTCAAGATGTGAAAGTAAACATTAAAGAAGGATGAAAAACAAATATTTTTTTGGGGTGGGTTGGGGAAGGGCGTTCACGCCCTTTTTAACCACGTTTCGGGCGTTTTTAATCCCGGGGTTGAAACCCCGGGCTACGGAAAACGTTACCCCGAAACCAAAATTCCGGGGGATGGAATCCGGTAAACCGAAATTAACACCACCTCGGATGAAAATCGTTTACCCGATTCATTTTCGGGATGTTGGTTTCCGTAGCCCAGCCGTTCACGGCTGGGATTAAAATGCGGCCACGAATTTCGTGATGTAGGGCGTTTACGCCCTTTTTGCCCAACAAGCGATCCTTGTCGGTTGAAGGTCGTAAACGACCTTGTGGTTAATGGCCACTCAACTCATTTAGCCCAAGGCTGAAGCCCTGGGCTATGGATAAATTTCCATGATAAACATCAATATTATAATTTAACCTGACGGCTATCGGCGTTGCCTGGGGTCATTCTTTTCCATTTTCACCCATCCCGTTGCAGCATGCCGCTCAAAATGCTATTTGTCGAAAAAGCACCATTCGTAAAATCCCGCCAATTTATAGGGATTCGTTTCGTTAAAAATACGAATTTTGGGAATTCAATTTTTAAATGTTTGATGGGAGATACTTTGCCAGTGAAGAAACGATTTTGGCTTCGACTTATCCGGTTGTTTTTGTGGATATTCGTTGCCTGGCTCGCCTTTCTTTTTGCGGTAATCCTGGTTATAAATATTCCCGCCGTTCAGACTTTCGTCACCGGCATTGTCAGCAAATCGCTAAGGGATAAGATCGGAACCGAAATCAGCGTTGGCAAGGTCAGGATTGCTTTTCCAAAAACAGTAAACATCAGCGAAGTGTTCTGCGCCGATCAGCAGGCCGACACTTTGCTATATCTTAAAGAAATCAGCATAAAGACTGACCTATTTGCCCTTCTTCGAAATAAAATCAAGGTAAAAAACCTGGTTTTGCGCAACGTTGTTGGCCATGTTACTCGTAAAGCCTCCACTGATTTTAATTTCCAGTTTATTCTCGATGCATTTTCTTCACCCGATACGCTGCCGGAAACCGAAAAATCCGGTAAACCATGGACTTTTGAGGTTACCGATGTTGATTTAAGGAATATCGCCATCACCTTTTATGATGAGGTTGAAGGAATAAATGCCGGTCTTGACCTGGGGGAATTGTTTATCCGTGTAAAAAACTTCGATCCCAATAAAATGGATTACCGTGCCGAAAAAATTGATATTTCGAATGCAACTGCATTTTTAGAACAGTGGAACGTTGCGAAAACATTTAAACCTGAAGGACAGGATGGGCCGGTGCAGGGTTTGGATTTGGCAGATTCCACGCTTCTGCCCGAAATCGGCATCGGCTTGCTCTGCATGGATAGTGTCAAAGCAAGGTACATTAACAAAGATGCCCGGCAGGATTTCAGATTAGATCTGGGATTACTCGAATTTAGCCCCAAAACCATCGACCTGAATCATCAAAAACTGGAGCTTGGCGAACTGTTTCTTTCAAATTCATCGTTTTTGGTTTCGCTGGCTTTGGCAGGAAAAACCAATGAAACAACCGCCTGTATTCCTGATAATCCAACCTCACCTGCAATTTCCGATGAGGAAAAACTAAAAACCAGCATTTTTCCCGATTGGGAGATTTCGATGGACAAGCTTGAATTTGAAAAAATTGACCTGAAATATGATGACGTTTTGGCTCCAAAAATTCCGGCAGGCATCGATTACAGCCATTTAAAAGTTGATGAACTAATCCTGAAAACCGGTGCCATCAGCGTATCTCCGGAAGGATTGATTGCCGACATTCAAAATATCAGCTTTACCGAGCAAAGCGGTTTCGATCTGAAAAAACTTATCGCAAAAGCTGAGTTTAGCGATAAAACCGCCGGTTTAAAGGATCTCGAAATCGAAACAGCAAAAAGTATTATTTCCGGCACTTTGCAGATTGGATTTGCTTCGCTGGATGATTTGCAGAACAATCCCGGCCAAACGGATGTTTCGCTCGATTTGAAAAAGCTGGAGCTGAATACTTCTGACGTTTTCATTTTTGCCCCTGATCTGGCCAGCGACAGTCTTCTGGGAAATTATAAAAACGAAACCGTAATTGCCAACGCTGCAATCGAAGGCAAAATCAATAATCTTACCATCGAAAACCTTGATTTGTGGATTTTGGATTTTACAAAACTTAAAACCAGTGGCCAAATCACCGGACTTCCCGAACCCGTCCAGCTCGGCTTCGATATGACCATCCATTCACTTTCGGGCCACTTGTCGGATCTCAGTCCGTTTATTGATTCGCTTATCCCGCCGGGCATTTCGCTTCCCGAAGCATTCCTGATCAAAGGTTCGGTGAAGGGTAAAATTGATGACCTGACCGCCGAAATATTGCTCAATACACCGTTTGGCGATGTTTCGGCCGAGGCCTCCTATCTTAAAAACTACCAGCCCGACAGAGATTCATTTAATGTCGATTTTGAAATTAATGATTTGATGGTGAATCAGGTTCTTTCGGACACCATTTACCGGAATCTGCGCGCCACGGGGAACATTTCGGGAACCGGAGCTGGCAGCGATTCCATTGCCGCAATCGCTGGATTGCTGATTCAGGAAGCCGGCTACAACAATTATCTGTATAAAAATATCGAAACAAAGGCTATAATGAATGGCGCAAAATATTCGGCTGAGATAAAATCCACCGATCCCAACATCCAGTTTGATCTTACCGCAAATGCTGATTTGAGGCAGGAAAAGCAGGTGTTTTCAACCCAAATTGAAATTGGTTCGCTCAACCTTTCGGCATTGAATTTTATGGAGGACGAAATCCTTGTTTGGACCACCATATCAGCCAGCGCAAATTATACATCACCCGAAAATATGGATGTAAATATCAGGGCAACCGACACCAAATTAACGCGGGAAAGGTTTGTCGCACCTGTGAATTCGCTTGAATTTGTTGCTTCGGTGTTGGATAATCACCTGGAAGCCGGATTGAAATCAGATTTGCTGGATGCCAGGCTTACCGGAAATGTTGAGCCGCAAAAACTTGAGGAGATCATGCGAGCCATGATGAACCAATATTTGGGGATTGACGGTTCGGCTGATGTTACACCAGGAAATTCGATGGCCTTCAGCGTGGAGGTCCATTTGCCGGAGCACATCAAAAAACTGATCGGCGAAGATTTTGATATGTCTGAAATCAGGAACATGCATGGATCGTACAACAGCGACAACAACGAGCTAACAGCCGAAATGCAGGTTGACCGGATGACTTTCGGGCTCGTAAATCTGGACACCTTAAAAATGATCATTAACGGAAAAAACGACAGCCTTTCGCTTGCCTTCGACTTTAGAAAAATCAGCCTCGATACGATGAAAATCGAAAATTTCGGTATCCATGAGTCCATCAAAAACGGCAATATTTTTTCGGAAATTAAAATTTCTGATACTTCCAAAATGCCACGTTATTTGTTTTTAAATAAGATCAAAGTTGCCGATAGCTCACTAAATATCAGTTTTTTGCCTGACGGCCTCATTCTCGATAGCGAAAAATGGACGGTTGAAAAAGACAATTTTCTTAAAATCAATGCAAATGAAATCACCTCCCAAAATTTCGTTTTTACCAACAAAGATGAAGCTTTGGAATTTACTTCGGAGCACGATAATCCTGTGCTCAAATTAACAAATTTCAGCCTGGAGAATATGCTGAATATTGTGGAATTTACCCGGCACGGGCACATGATAAAAGGACGTGTTGACGGAGAAATTGCCTTTCCGGGCGAAGGAAATACGCAACCCTTATTTGCCGGCTTAAAGATCGACAGCCTGTATCTGGTGAATAACTTTGCCGGCAGCTTTTCGCTCGCTGCCAACACTGATAGCAGCAATCTGGTTGTTAAAGTCCTGCTAAAAAATGAACAGAATCAAATAAATCTTACCGGCAATATTTTTAACTGGCAGTTAGCGCCTGAATTCGACCTCAATCTTCTTATTGATCTCCAGAATCTGAAAGCAGCCGAGCGATTTCTTTTAGGCACGGTCACCGAAATGGGCGGCAAAGTGTTTGGTGAAGTTACCGTGAAAGGAGCTGTGGATAATCCGGAAATCATCGGGGCCATCGAATTTAATGAAGCGGTGATGAAAATCACAAGTCTGAATTTTCTTACCCACCTGCGAAACGAAAAACTGACTTTCAATGCAAACGGGCTGCGTTTTGATAATTTTGTTGTCGAAGACGCCCAGCAACAAAAACTCACGATAAACGGGAATATCTTAACCGAAAACTACAGTGATTATAATTTCGATCTCCACATCGTCACTAACAATTTTCAGCCAATCAACAGCACTTCGGCGGATAACAAGACATTTTACGGGAAAATGTTTATCAACACCGACATCACCTTAAAAGGAAACGCCGCCAGCCCCGTTGTTGACGCCAACATTAAAATCAACAAAGGCACCGACCTCACCTACGCGCTGCCCGGAAGCGAATTGCAATTGATAACCCCGGAGGGTATCGTGCATTTTGTTGATCATATCGAAAAAAGCGACACCACGATAGTTGCCGATGACGGAAATTTTATAACCGATTCGATCATGTCGGGTATTTCGGGATTCGATCTTACAACAAACCTCGAAATCGACCCTGACGCCAGGTTTACGGTAATTATCGACCCACGCTCGGGCGATTACCTCACCATTGGGGGGTCTGCCATTCTGAGCATTTCTGCCGATCCGGGCGGTAATCAAACGATGACAGGTATTTATGAGGTTAAAACCGGCGTTTATCAGTTATCGTTTTATGGTTTGGTTAAGAAAAGTTTTTCGATTAAGCCGGGGAGTAATATTTCCTGGTCGGGCAAACCGATGGATGCCAGTTTGAATATCACCGCCGAATATGAAGTCACCACCTCATCAGTTGCATTGATCGCCAACGAAACCAGCTCGATGAGCGATTCGGAGAAAAATATTTACAAGCAACGCCTGCCATACACTGTGCTGCTCAATATCGACGGCTTTCTGGCTCAGCCCGAAATAAGCTTTAATATTACCCTTCCGGATAAATACATGATCAATTACCCGCAGGTTGCCTCCAAACTGGGCCAGCTCAACACCCCGGAGATGGAATCGGAGCGCAACAAACAGGTTTTCGGATTGCTTGTTACCGGCAGTTTTATTGCCGATAATCCGCTGGCTTCAACAGGTTCGTCAACATCGAGTATTGCTACAACTGCCGCCATAAACAGCGTTAACGGAATATTGACCGACCAGTTAAATAATGTTTCGAGCAAATATGTTAAAAATGTTGACCTGGATTTTGGATTGAATTCTTATGAAGATTATTCAGGTACTTCGAGTGAAATGCGCACCGAGCTGGATGTTAAAGTCTCAAAAAAATTGTTCAACGACAGGTTAACTGTTGAAGCCCAGGGTTCGTTTGATGTTGACGGAAATAAAAACAGTTATTCAACCGAGTCTTCACAGGAGATGTGGGGTGAATTTGCAGTCACCTACTCCCTCAATCCGGAAGGTAATTATAAACTTCGGGCTTATCGCGAAAATGCTTACGACCTTTTTGATGGTGAGGTAGCCTACAGCGGCATAGCTTTTATTTTTGAAAAAGAATTTAATAATCTGAAACGGAAAAACAAAAAAGAGCCCAAGGATAGTCAGCCTGACGGCCTGCCAAATAACGAAGGACTTAAAAGTAATCCACCTAAAACCGAAAACAAATGATGAAATCAAAAGCATACCACTGCTTATGGGCGTCGTTGTTTTTGATGGCGCTGTTGTCGGGCTGCTCGGGCCTGGGGAAAATCAGCGACGGAGAATATCTCTACACAGGTTCCGAAATAAAATTTGATTCGGTTCAAGGGATGAAAGGCAAGGCTGCCGTAAAGACCGAACTTTCCGATCTCATCGGGTTGAAGCCTAACACCAAACTGCTGTGGATGCGACCCTTCCTGAGTTTACATAACCTGCTTCCAAAACCAAAAAAGGAAAGTGGATTCTGGTTCTGGTTAAAATACAAATTCGGCGAGCCACCTGCCTTACTTGCCAGTCTAAATCCTGAATCGTTGGATGTTGCGATGGAAAACCGCCTTCAAAACAGAGGATATTTTGATGCGGGAGTCACCCATCTGATCGACCAAAAACGAAAGACTGCCTCCGTAACTTTTACAGCTTTTCCGCGTAAGCCATATATTTTAAAGTCCATCCACTACCCCGAAGGCGAAAAAACCGTACTCAACGAAATTCATAAAATGCGCCCTGCTTCACTGCTCAAGCCCGGGGAAGCATATAACCTGGCTGATTTTCAGAGTGAGCGCAGCCGTATCGACAATATTTTGAAAAATATGGGCTATTTTTATTTCAGCCCCGATTACCTGCTTTTTGATGCTGATACAGCCATCGGAGGGCGTCAGATTGATGTTGAACTTAAGCTTAAACCGGAAATATCGGGTGATGCCTCCATCCCTTACAAAATAAACGAGGTATTTGTTTTTGATGATTTTTCGCTTGGAGATTATCACCCCGATACCACCATGATTGGCGGATTTCATTACATCTCAGATGGTCATCTTTTTAAACCAAAAACAATACTTAATGCTGTTTTTCTCGAAAAAGACAGCTTGTATTCACGTCTGAACCATTATAACACCCTTCGTTTTCTGATGGGGCTTGGTATTTATAAATTCACCAATGCCCGGTTTACCAAAGCCGACACCACAGGGAAAATGAACATCAGCATTATGCTCACTCCGGTCAAAAAAATGTCGCTGAGTTCGGAGGTAAGTGCAGCCATCAAAACCAACAATTTTGCAGGTCCGGGACTTAACCTTATTTTTAGAAACAGGAATGTTTTAGGCAGCGCCGAGCTTCTCACAATAAACCTTGGAGGAAGGTTTGAAACCCAATTAGGAGGCGATTCAAAAGGCCAGACAAATTATGAGATTACACTTGACGCCTCGCTTACTTTGCCCAGAATTGTGCCGTCAGGTCTGGTAAGGAAAACACCCAAAGAATTTGTGCCTAAGACTATTTTTACGATAGGCGGAGGACTCTTTTCGAGGGTTGATCTTTATGAATTGTATTCGTTTAATGTATCCCTTGGCTACAACTGGAAACCCAACGAGCAGGTGACACACTTGTTCCGGCCTGCTGATGTAAGTTTTACAAGGCTTGCCGAAAGTTCTGCCGAATTTGAGGATTACCTGAACGAAAACCCAAGCATCAAAAAGAGTATGGAGGAGCAATTTATTTTAGGGACTTCTTACACTTTCACTTTAAGCAATTCGCATCTCACCAAACGAAAGAGTAACTTTTATCTGAACGAATCGGTTGACCTGGCAGGAAATTTACCCAGTTTTGTAATGGGAGCCATCAACGATGAAAAGCCAACTCCCGAAAATCCTTATCAGCTTTTAGAAGTGGCCTATTCGCAATTTGTGAGGATTCGAAATGAGTTCAGATATTTTTATAAAGTTGGCAAAAACAGTCAATTGGGCTGGCGCATAATTGCCGCAGCCGGAATTCCTTACACAAATTCTTCGACCATGCCCTACATTAAGCAGTTTTATGTGGGCGGAACAAACAGTTTGCGGGCATTTCCAGCACGATCGGTAGGTCCGGGAACCTATTATACTCCAGACAGCATATCCGAAGTTTATATTGATCAAACGGGTGATATTAAATTCGAAAGCTCGCTGGAATACCGTTTTCCGATTTACAAATATTTTAAAGGAGCATTGTTTATTGATGCAGGCAATATTTGGCTTGTGAACAATGATGAAAACAGGCCGGGCGGCATGTTTGATATTAGTACATTTTATACCGAGCTTGCGGTTGGCTCAGGCTTTGGATTCAGGTTTGATTTTTCTTACGTTGTCCTTCGGTTCGACATGGCTTTTCCGATGCGTAAACCCTGGCTGCCTGAAGGCGAAAGATGGACTTTTAATAGTATTGATATTGGCAGTTCTACCTGGCGTAAACAAAACATAATCACGAATATCGCGATAGGATATCCTTTTTAACTTTACCTGAAAAGGTACGAAATCCCAAATTTTATCCCTGTTGTCGAATTTCCGGTTGCCATCTCAAGGTTAAGACCTAATTTTTCGTTGAAATAATATCGCCCACCTAGTTGCAAACCAAGTCCGGTTGCAGTTTCGTTGCTGCCGTAATAATCCGCGGGTTTCGACCAGGCATAATACCCAACATTCATACCGGCGTACAAGTCCCATCGATTACTTATTTTCAGGATTCGGTTAAAATGGTAATTTCCGACGGCGGTAAATCCGGCAACAGTGCGCTTGTATTCGGTCGAATCCCATGTTTCGTCAAAGGAGCTGAAGGAAGCGTGCACTCCCACCGAAAAATCTTCATGTATGCCAAAATCAATGCCAGCATAAACCGGAATGCCCCAGTCAGAAATTCCAGCCCCGACGTTAATTTGTCGGCCACCAACGCGGATAGGATTTTGTGCTTCCATCGCAATTGCCATACCCCACACTAACACAAGGAGAATCAATAATTTTTTCATAACTCTGATTTTTATCTTTTTATTCAATCATCAGAAATTAGTCCGGACTGCCCTTTGCAGGATTTTGCTCATTTAAGGTTCGACATCGCAAACACAAATTTTGTCTTTGATATAATTTTCCGGTAATTTCAATGTACAGTCACTGCAAAGATAAGAATTTCAAAATCTATCTTAAACCTGGACAATCATTAGCGTGAGGAAAATTAGAAATATCCGGTAAACCGCATTGGTCTTGCGTTTTATTCCAATCCAAAACAAAATTCCATCCCGCCAAAAGCTTTATTAATATAACAATCAGATGAAAATTGGCCAATAATACAAAGCAGAAATTGGAATTTAATGAATGTTGGAATTCCTCACCACTTTCGCTAAACCGATTCGTTTTATGCTGCTTAAAATATTCTGCGTCTTCGGTTAGTTACCGGCGGTCTCAAAAATTCGTAATAATTTGTTTCAGGCTTACAGTCTGATGGCTTTGTTTTGATTTTCATTCCCGGGGCTTTGACCCAGGTTAAGTTGTTTCAGCCTTTCAGGCTGATAATTTTGTTGTGGATTTTAAGCACTCCCTTGCAGCATTTCCAGCACAACTTTATCAATCGGGAAAGTAAAATCTTCGGCAACCAGATTCGAAATTTTCTCCCATCTGAAAGTCTGCGCACCGTCAACATCGTCAAAATCAAATTTTTTAGTCGTCGTCAGGAGATTTTCGGCATGAAGCAAATTAACCCGGTAATAAATGCTGAGAATCTGATGCGGCTCCGGCAGGAGGCGGGTTTGCTGGAAAAAATCGGTGGTGTAAAAGTGTCTGATATTTATAATTTCCTGGTTCATTTCCTCACGGAATTCGCGGCGGAGGCAATCGATGGTTCCTTCGCCGGGTTCGAGGCCGCCGCCGGGAAATTTGGTCATTCGCATCCCAAGCCTGAATTCGTCGGTAAGCAGGATTTCTGTTTTATCCCTCACGACGAGACCGTAAATGCGGATGGTGATTTTGTTGATCGGGTTCATGAAAAGTTCTTCGGGAAAAAATTAAGGCGTGACGATGAATTTCCCAGAATATTTAAAAAGGCCGTTTTCGCTGATGTTGATGAGATAAAGCCCAGGTTGGAAATCGTTTTTATTCAGAGTGGCAGGAGTTTCACCTATTACAGGAATTTCACGAACCAACCTGCCCCGACTGTCGAAAATGCTGATAAAGTATTCTTTGTCTGGTTTTTGGGAAAACCCGATGATCGAATATGCTGACAGTGGATTTGGTGACAAATTTACCGGCAAATTAAGCTGTTTTCCTTCCAGGATGCCGCCGGTACAGTCGAGAAGCGCCAGGTGAATATCATCAATCATCCAGCCTTCGTGGTTGGTTTCGCCGGCTTCGCTTTTAAAAGTAAACCTGATGGTGAGCGAATCGTGTTCAAAGCTTTTTACGCCCATCTGCCAAATCCATTCTACACCACAACCTCTCCACCCATCCGAGTCGCCCGAAAATGCTGCTATTCCGCCTACAATCGTATCGGTCGGAGCGTAATAATCCGAGGTATAAAATCCACATTCAGGGTCGTCATCAAAGATGATATTTTTCCAGGTCAGGCTGTCGTCATAACGTATCTCCACAAATCCACCGTCAAGACCCGGCCGTGTGTCGTATTTGTGCGAAAAATATAAATATCCTGTGCCCCAGCAACTGTTAGGTGGAGGCAGGATTTTTATTTCGAATGACGATATATTTTTTGGCGGATAAGCGTTTAAAGTGTCGGTTACAATGGCAAACGGCACTGAGGCTGCGCTGTCGAAAACAACTTTCGAAGGCGTCCCGATCTGCCAGATGTTGTCCAACTGGCTGTTATCAATTTTTACGAGGCTGGCATTGTTTTCGAAGGTGATGTTGGCCCAAAAGTGAACATCCTGCGCAAATGTCGTAACCGCATGGAAAATGAGTGTCGCAGCAAGAAACAGTGAAAGGAGAATTCTTTTTGTAGCTTTCATCCTGAGTTGATTTTGATAAAAATGAGCCTCTGCAAAGATATGCCATAATAGTCCGGAAAATCGCATTAATTTTACTTCTTCAATCTTTAACAAGTTAAACATGAAAAACGTTTTTAAACCGCTGCTTGCCCTGCTTGCCATTGCCGTAATAATTTCGTGTGTTCCGAACCGGAACAAAATCAGCAATGTCGATAAAATCCGTTTCGAAGGCCTGATTTCGGGAAATACTTCGGGTATGATTTCTTCTACAGCACCCATCAGGGTTGTTGTTGGGAAGCTCGTAAAAAATTACCAGCCTGGCAGTGAGTTGCCCGAAAACTTGTTCGCTTTCAGCCCACGTGTTGCAGGCAAAACCTTTCTTGCTGACGAGCATACCCTCGAATTCCGGCCCGAAAAGCCGCTCAAATCGGGTACAGCTTATGAAGTTGAGTTTTTGCTTGGAAAAATTCTGGAAGTCGAATCCGACCTGAAAGTTTACAACTTCGGTTTTTCGGTGATTTCGCAGGATTTCAAGGTTTATCACGGGAATTTATATTCGACAGGCAGAGATGAAGATTTCCTGAAACGTTATGAAGGCAAACTGGTGACTGCCGATCAGATGATCGCCGAAGATGCCGCAAAACTGCTTTCGGTTTCGTCGCCTCACGAAAAGTTAAATGTTAAAATTGAAGCCGCCGGCCAGGGAACTTTCACCTATATCATCGACAGCATCCGGCGGAAGGAAGATTCCTATAAAATTTCGCTCAACTGGAACGGAAGCCCTTTAAATATCGATCAAAAAGGAAGTTTTGATATCGAAATTCCATCGGTAAATGAATTTAGTTTTTTAAATATCGAAGTTAGTCAGGATGCCGGCAACCAGTTTATCCAGCTCCATTTTTCCGACCCGCTCGATGCTGACCAATCGCTTGCCGGGCTTATCCGGATCGACGGTTATGAAGATATAAAAATCCGCAAAAGCGGAAGTACAGTCACTTTGTATCCTCAAACGCGGCTCACCGGCGAACGGACCATCCAGGTTGACGCTTCGTTGCGCAACGGCCGCGGGAAAACTTTGGGGACAAACCAAACGCTTGTTGTTTCCCTCGAAGCGCTCAAACCAGCTGTTACCATCATCGGAAACGGTGTAATCATGCCCGATTCCCGAAATCTGTCCTTGCCTTTCAAAACCGTAAGCCTTCGCGCTGTCGACATCACGGTTTACAAGATTTTTGCAGGAAATCTGAAGCAGTATTTCCAGTTCAATTTTTACGATGGCGACCAATATCTGAAATATCTCGGCAGGCCTGTTTACCGCAAAACCATGATGCTGGACGAAAACACCAACGTTGACCTGAAGCAGTGGAACGCTTTTTCGATCGACCTTTCGGGGATGTTTGTGCAGGACCCGCAGGCCATTTACCGCGTGAAGTTCTCGTTTAAAAAGCAGTATTCGCTTTATGATTGCGGCGATTCGCAGGTTTCGGATATTACCGCATTTAAAGAATCTGAAAGTTTTGATGAAGCTGAGCTTTCGACCTGGGATAACGGTGAATATTATTTCGATTACGACTGGCCCGAAGATTACAATTGGGAACAACGCGACAACCCGTGCAGCAGTTCGTATTACATGAGCAATCGCTTTCCGCAGCGCAACCTGTTGGCTAGCAACCTCGGCATTATCTCAAAATCTGCCGACAACCGCGAATTTGTGGTGGCAGTTACCGATTTGCTAACCACGGCACCTGTTTCGGGCGCAAAGGTTGAGTTTTACAATTTTCAGCAGCAGCCTTTGGGCGATGGACTTACCGGCTCCGACGGCATCCTCAGAATAAAACTTGACAATGTTCCCTATCTTTTATCCGCCAAAAGCGACAAGCAGCAATCCTGGCTCCGCCTCGACGATGGAAATTCATTATCGGTGAGCAATTTTGATGTTTCCGGCGAGAAAATCCAGAAAGGCATCAAAGGTCTTATTTATGGCGAGCGCGGCGTTTGGCGTCCAGGCGATACCTTGTTCCTGACTTTCGTGATGGACGACACCAAAAAGAAGTTGCCCGAAAACCATCCTGTGGTTCTCGAACTCTACAATTCGCGTGGTCAGATGGCCGGGCGGCAGGTTAAAAACGCCGGCACCCATGGTTTTTATCCGTTCACCATAACAACCGATGCTTCCGCACCAACCGGCAACTGGCGGGCCACGGTAAATGTGGGCGGCTCAGTTTTTGAAAAGCTGATAAAAATCGAAACCGTAAAACCCAACAGGCTCAAAATAAATCTCGATTTTGGAAGAAAAGTACTTCTGGCCAACCAAAAAGACCAGGAAGGCCTTTTGAAGGTGAAATGGCTTCACGGCGCCGATGCAAACGGCTTGAAAGCCCTTGTAAATGTAAAACTGGTGAACGCCCCCGCCGCTTTTAAAGGTTATGAAAAATACACTTTCAGCGACCCTTCACGCTATTACTATCCTGCGGAATACGCTGTTTTCGATAGTCGCCTCAACAATACCGGCGAAGCAAGGTTTCCTTTAAATCTGGAGGTAAACAGTAACGCGCCCGGAATGTTAAACGCAATTTTTAACACGCGCATCACCGAAGAAGGCGGCGACTTCAGCACCGATGTTTTTTCGGTGCCGCTCGCACCATACAAACGGTTTGTCGGAATTTCCGTGCCAAATGGCGGCACCATGAATAAGATGCTCACCACCGATACCAGCCAGCTCATCAATGTTGTTACTGTTGATGAAAACGGAAACCCGGTTTCGGCTAACAACCTCGACGTGATTATTTATAAAGTGGACTGGCGCTGGTGGTGGAGTTCGGGCGACGATAACATGGCCAACTGGACCAGCGGCGAAAATTCGAGCATTGTCATGCGAAAAACCATTTCGACAGTAAATGGTAAGGGCAGCCTCTCTTTCAGGATTAATCATCCCGACTGGGGGCGGTATTTTATCAGCATCCTAGATCCCGAACAAGGCCACAGTGCAGGCCTATCGGTTTATATGGACTGGCCGTCGTACATCAACCGCAACGGGCGCACCAACCCGGCAGGCGCTACCATGCTCAGCCTTTCGGCTGACAAAGAAAAATACCAGCCCGGAGAGAAAGCTACCGTTAGTTTTCCAAGTTCGGATGGCTCGAGGGCTTTGCTCAGCATCGAATCGGGCAGCAATATTTTAAAAACCTGGTGGATTGACTGCAACGCCGGTGAAACAAATTATAGTTTCGACATCACCCCCGACATGGCGCCCAATGTTTATGCGTATCTTACCTTGCTGCAGCCACATGCGCAAACCCTCAACGATTTACCGATCCGCACCTTTGGGGTGGTCCCGATTTTTGTTGTTGATGAAGAAACCAAAATCGAACCTGTCATTAAACTTCCTACCGAAACCAGGCCGAACAGCAATTATCTGGTAAAGATTTCCGAAAAGAACGGCCGTGCCATGACCTACACCCTCGCCGTTGTTGATGAAGGTTTACTCGATCTGACCCGTTTTAAAACCCCCGACCCGTGGAAGGTTTTCTTTGCCCGCGAAGCTCTGGGCGTAAAAACCTGGGATTTGTTCGATGACGTGCTTGGCGCGTATGGCGGGCATCTTCAAAAAGTGCTGGCCATTGGTGGCGATGAAGGATTGCTGAATAAAGGAGCCAAAAAAGCCAGCCGTTTCAAGCCTGTGGTTACCTACCTTGGCCCGTTTACGCTTGCAAAAAAGAAAACAGCCGAACACAATTTAAAAATGACCGATTATGTGGGCTCAGTTCGGGTGATGGTAATTGCCGGAAATGAAGGCGCCTGGGGATCTGCCGAAGCTAATATGCCTGTAAAACAGCCATTGATGGTTTTACCAACAGCACCACGGGTTTTAGGTCCGGCCGAAGATTTCGACCTGCCGGTGAGCATTTTTGCCATGAACGACAACATCCGCGAAGTGGAGATTTCGATTTCAGTGGAAGGTGCGATAAAATCACCTGAAACTTCACGCCAGACCATCACTTTCGAAAAGGCCGCCGAAAAAATGGCCTACTTTAAAATGAAAGCTGGCGATATGGCCGGAACCGGGAAAATTTCCGTAAACGCCAAAAGTGGCAACGAAACAGCCTCAGCAAGTATTTCTATCGAAGTAAGAAATCCAAACCCTTTAACCACAAAAACGACCACTTCAATTTTAGAAGCCGGTGAAAGCAGGGATATTAATTATAGTTTTCATGGGATAAAAGGCTCCAACAGCGGCAAAATCACGGTATCTGGTTTACCTTCTTTCGATCTGCAGAAAAATCTCGACTATCTCATCAGCTATCCTTATGGCTGCGTCGAACAGATTACTTCATCAGCATTCCCACAACTTTTTCTTAGCCAGTTGACCACCTTATCCGAAAGCCAGGAAATGGAAGTCAGCAAAAATATACGCAATGCCATCAGGCAGCTTGCGAGGTTTCAGACTTCCGGCGGAGGTCTTTCCTATTGGCCGGGCGGCAATTATCTTTCGGAATGGGGCACTTCTTATGCCGGCCATTTTATGATCCTAGCCGAGCAGAAGGGTTTCCTAGTTCCTTTTGATGTGAAAAAGAAATGGCTCGACTGGCAATACAAAACAGCCTCGAATTATGACGACACAAAATATGATTACTGGGACCGGAGCGACTTTTTGCAGGCTTACCGTTTATACACACTGGCTTTGGCCGGACAAGCCAACATCAGCGCCATGAACCGCCTGCGCGAAAATCCAAAAATCACTGCCGATGCCCGCTGGCGGTTGGCTGCAGCCTATCTTTTGGCCGGGAAACCTGAAGCTGCCAAAGAACTCATCCGCAACATTCCTCAAAATGCAACTTTTACTTATGATAATCCGGGCGCTACATTTGGATCTTCCTTGCGCGACCAGGCCATGATTCTGGAAACCTTAATACTTTTAAAGCAGGAAAATGAAGCCTTTGAATTGCTGGTTGACATTGCTGATCAAATGAAAAACACTTCCTTAAATACCCAGTCGGCGGCTTTTTGCCTGTATGCTTTTGCCCGTTTTGCCGAAACCAGCAAGATGGAAAAAGGTGTAAAAATTAACTATCGTGCCGATGGAAAATCCGAAAACGTCGAATCCGGCAAAGCTGTTTATCAGATTTTGCTAAATGAAAATAATGCTTCCGGAGGTGTAGCAACCATCAAAAACACGGGTAATTCCAAACTTTTTGTAACCACAACTTTAACCGGTCAGCCCCTCGAAGGTTCCGAAGACAGCGAAGCCAGAAATCTCGACATCAGTATAAAATACCTGTCGCAGCAGGGAACCCTGATGAATATAGCCGAAATCGTGCAGGGAACGGATTTTACAGCGGAAGTAACGGTCAGGAATCCCGGAAGGCTGGGAATATACCAGAACCTTGCGCTCAACCAGGTGTTACCTTCGGGATGGGAGATTTTAAACATGCGGGTTAACGATGAGCTAGTCATTAAGAAGGAGGCAGCCTACACGTATCGAGACATTCGCGACGACCGGGTTTATACTTTCTTCGACCTCGAACCCAACCAGAGTGTAACGTACAGGGTTTTCCTGAATGCCGCTTACACCGGGAGGTTTTACCTGCCGGCGGTGAGCTGCGAAGCCATGTACGACAGCCGCATCTATGCCCGTCAGAAAGGACAATGGGTTGTGGTGAAGAAGTAAAATAATTGCGATTTCTTTTAAGCAAATTCAGAAAAATACTTTGAAGAACTATTTATATTGTTTTGGATTATTGTATTTTAAAAGAATTAATCAAATCACGTATCTTTTTACGATTTAAAAAAGAAACGAAAAAACTATATTTTGTATGAAGAGATTTACAAATATCATAAAGTTCATCAATGTTTTTTACTTCTTGGCTATTGGCAATTCTCTCGACCTTTCTGATTTGGATTAAGCTATTTTTTAGTTTAACAGGAAAATGGTCTTTGCCTACAGTTTTTAAAATAGAAGGGAATGATTCAATAATGTAATCTATTTTTACATCAATTATTTTATCTATTAAATTTACATAAATGCTATGAAGTGTTTTGTAATTATTTACTGATAAAGGAAATTGGTCATTAAGATATTTGACAGATGATGAAGGCATTGACTTATTGTAGTTATCAACCATTGATTTGGTAATTACATAATTCGACCTGTAAAAAGTAAGCCATGACAAAGATTCATAGTGTATGTTATTAGATATTTCAGCTATTTCAAATTGGCTGAGATTATTCAGAATAATCGTTCGACCATTAATATTTAATAACGCATCCTTTTTGATGAGGACAAAACATTTGGATAGCTCAGAGAGAGGCATAATTACATTTATAGAAATTAAAAAGGAAATTATTGAATCATAAGCACCATACAAATCCTTTATGTTTTCTTTAGATAATTTTCCCTTAGGTTCAAAAAGAGTTAAATTCGATAATATTGTATCCGGCAAAACAACATATTTCAGCAAATATCTAATATTAGAATCATACAAAAACCCCTTATTTGAATTTATCAAAAGATAAACAAAATCAAGGCCAGCTTCTATTTCTAAAATATCTTCACTTTTAAGTGATTTTTGAATAATTGCAGGCAAATGATTGTTCGCATTTATTTCATCTGTGATCGTAGTTTCATTAAGTTTTAATAATTTTAATTCTCTATCTTTTATATCAAATTCTCGAAATAGTAATAATGTTAAATTTTTAAAAAAAAGAAGTTCAAATTTAATGGAAGATTCATTTGGGTAACCATATTTTCTGTATATACCGTATTTGAAGATACTGTGCATGGACAAATCAAGATTTTGCAAATCGCAAAAAGAATTAATTTGAAACTGAAAAAAGGACGGATTTGATCTATAAACATAATTGTAAAGAATATGATTAATTTTGATTGATGGAATAAGGTATTTAACTAAAACATAAATAATGTGTAGTTGAGTTATGCCATTTTCATTATTTCCATTAGAAATAACTAGTGAAGGAATCGTTTGATGTATGAGATTTAGGTAATCTTCTTTTTTGGATTCTATACTTATTTCATGTATGTTTTTTATGATAATAAACTCATTATAAAAATACTTTGCCATTAGAAACAACAAAACGCATTTAAATATTTCATCTTTAATATTCGTTTTGCCATCAAAATATTCCAAATTATCTATATATTCTGCTGAAATATAATTTTCAATCCTAAAATTTGAGGCACGACTATAATCATAACGCACCAAAAATAAAGAATGAATACTTGCATTTGGACCATATGGGTCATATGTGATTAGGGGGTAAAAAAAATGAGAAGGATTAATATCACTTCCAGAATTATTTAAATATAGATTTTTTAAGAATAATGAAAAACCTGTTTTCGAATTATAATGAAAGTGAAGATTTTTTAAAAAGATAGAATTACTAAAAATTTTAAAATATTGATCGATCCTTAAATGAGTTTTAATATTGCCATCAATTTGATACCAATTATCATAGTCAATGATATAATTAAAAAAATCAACACACATGCTATAAATAAAAAAAATATCTGTTGAAAGACATTGTTTTAAAAGATCAGATAGGATTAAGGAATCTTTGTATTTTTCAATATCAGATTTAGCCAATAATGGCAATAAATCATTATCTTTAATGTAGCTTTCCATGTTTTCATTAAAATGAAAATCAGAGTATAGCTTTATTTTTGGATAATAATTTCCTTTCAAATAGATTAGTTTGATAACTTTTTCAAAATAAACATCAAGTGTATCATTTTCAATATTAATCAAATAGGAACGAGGAATTATGTAATTACTTAATAAGTTATTGTAGGTATTATGAGTAATAAATCTCGAATAAGAATGGCCATATTTTTTAACCAAGAATTTCCCTTCTCTAAAATATTCTTGAGCGAATGAGAAGTAATTTTCGTTATCATTAAGTTGATTAACGAAGGAAAATGGTAAAACAAATTCCTTTGAAATAATTTGGATTTGAGATTTGGAGACCAGGTATTTTAACTGATCATATTGGATAGAGCCTGTATAATAGAAATCTGATGTTTTATGCCATGAAATAAGAAGTGAAATGTTTTTAGATTTTTCTTCAATATTGTCGTGTATGCCGTTTTCTTTTATAAACTTAAGAGTTTTATGAAAGCGGTTGGATTCGATCTTTTTTGCAAATAAAAAACCACCGTAAAAATCAGCAATTTCTCCATTAAGTAATAACAATTTAAGATTTGGATCGGTAAGTAAATTTTGAAGACTATCATAATCTGAAATGGTAATGTTACAAAATTTACAGGTTTTCTCAGGGATTAAACTATGCAGAAGTGCAGAAAGTTTAAACGCTATTGTCGCATCTTGATTATTGGCCAAGTCTAATCTGATTATTGCATCATGTTCCTTTTTCCTTTTTAACCAATCTTGCAAATAGCCTTTTTCAAAATGAATTTTCGATTGATTCCAGTGATCAATATTTGAGAAAATATCACTGGCAAGATTACTCACATTATCGTAATATTTGAAATCAAATTTGTAGGGATGAACCTTAATTGAAACAACATCAAGGTTATTGTTTAAAATTATATTGTTCATTTCTTCAATAGCCCTGTGCAAAGGTAGCTGGAAGAATTCTCTGTTGTTTTCGACCCTGTACCTGGTAAATGCACGGTGAACCTGCATTTCAGCTAGATCACAATCTGTAACTTCCAATTCGTAGGCAACCTGAAATTTAGCTGGAACACCTGTGGCTAAAGATAATTCATCAGCACGTTCTTGTGCCGATCTTTTTGATTTACCAATTTTTAGTAACCCTTGCATTGAAGGGTTAATTAAAATGTAAATGAAATGATTCATAGATATTTAGGGAGAATTTAAGTTGAAATCGATTAGAATAGGAATTGGTCTAGGCTTATTATAATGAAAGTTGATGTTTTAACAAATTCAAAAATGTTTTTAATAGCAGGGATTTTAACGAAAGAAATTCCCCAATCACCAAAAGGTATTAACGAACAATTCACTCTACGCATAAATTTTTTGCTCAAAAGTAATGTTTTTAAGTTTTTGGTAGCATAATACAGAGTATTATAGCAGGGCAAACGCATGAATATTTTACAACTTGGTTTTCATGTTCGGGGAAGTTATTTTTAAAAAGGATTCGTAGGTTCAGGGGCGTAAGTTGTTATTTATCAGGAATAATATAGAAGTGTAAGTTGTGAGTT
>CAJATL010000362.1 GCA_903944895.1 uncultured Bacteroidota bacterium | reverse complement strand
TTCGCCGCCACCAACCCCCACCCTCAACAACGTAACTGCTTGTCATTCCGATCCGCCAACCGGCGGAGAGGAATCTAATTTCAAATAATCTATAAATTTTAATTTTACCGGACAATACTGATTAATAATGAATTAAGAATTAGATAATTATTAAAAATTACTTCATATCTATTTGACATTCAGATAATTTTAACATTAATTAAAATAATTCTACATTAAGCCCAAATTTTCTGTTGTAGTTTTGCAGTCGTGTAATACTTTAACTTTTAAAAAATTACAGTTATGGACAAAAAACTACTTTTCATACTATCGCTTTTACTGGTTTTTATTGCGTCTGACCTGCTGGCACAGCGGGTCCGCAAAGGGACAGCACCTGATCCTTCCAGGGCAAGCCGTGCAACAATCGGTGTTACCGATCTTACCATGGGGCCAACGGCCAACGATATGGTCACAGCTTTGCTTGGTGCTGGCATTTCTTACTCAAATGTGAGTTACGTTGGCGCACCAAATGCCGCCGGCTTTTTTACAAATGGTTTACAGGCCGGCCTCGAAATCAGTGACGGAATTATGCTTTCGTCGGGTTCGCTGGGAAGTGCTTTAGGCCCCAATACCGACGGGAGCACCTCAGTGGCTAATGCCACCATTGGTGATGACGACCTGACCGATATCTCGGGCGAAGAAACCCATGACGCCAGCGTGCTGGAGTTTGATTTTATCCCGACAGAGAGTGTGATTTCATTTTCGTTCATTTTTGCCTCCGAAGAATATCCCGAATATGTAGGTTCGGTGTTTAATGATGTTTTTGCATTTTTCCTTAACGGAGAAAATATTGCATATTTGCCAGGGACTTCGGTGCCCATCACCATCAACACTGTAAATGGAATCGACAATTCGGTTTATTACTTTGATAATGACACCTATCCGGGACCTTATGATATTCAGGCTGATGGTTTTTTGACCAGGATATTCCTTGAAGGGCCGGTTAATCCTGGTGTTGTAAACCACATCAAATTTGCGATTGCCGATGCAAGCGATGAAGTTTGGGATTCGTGGGTATTTTTAAAAGCAGGTAGTTTTGCCAGCGGCAACCAGCCACCTGAAGCTGATGAATTCCCTGAATATGTTCCGGTTATTAATATTGACCAAACTTACGCACATGATGTCGAATTTCATGCTCCCGAATACGAACAGACTACGGATGTGGTTGTAAATGATGGCGGCCTTCCTGGTTTTTGGTACAGTGTAACTCCCGGAAATCCTGCCACAGTTCACTTTGAACTGTTCGGAATGCCTGAAAACCTCGGTTTGCACACCATCCAGTTTATTGCAACCGATGATGGCGAACCACCATTATCGACCATAGTTAATTTTCAGATTGAAGTTGTTGAACAAGTTCCGTCACCCGACCAACGCATCGACATGAACACGGGTTGGTGCGGAATTTCGTCATATATCATCCCAAATAATCCTGCACTCGAATCTATTTTTACTGATGTGGTGGATAATCTGATCATTATGCAGAATTTTTCGGGCATTTTCTGGCCGTCACAGGGCATTAATACTTTGGGCGACTGGAATACTTTTGATGGCTATGCCGTTAAAAATCTGGCAGATGAAACTATAAAATTAGAAGGTACTTTGGTTGAACCACAAAACTTTAATATCTATTCCGGCTGGAGCTATCTGCCGGTTTTAAGCACATGTGATGTAGCCGTTGAAGCTATTTTCGCGAACTATCCCGAAGTCGAAATCATTAAAGACATCGCCGGCAATGGTATTTACTGGCCTGAATTTGGCATTAACACCATCGAATATCTGATACCCGGAAAGGCTTATTTTATCAGCGTTTCATCGGATATTACCATTTCGTTCCCGGCGTGTGCGAATAAAAATTCATCCTCAAAAAAACCCAAGAACAAACCAGCAACTCCCTGGGCTGAGGTTGAACCTACGCCTGCTTCTCATATCATTGGATTTAACCCGGGTTCACTGGCCGGACTTATGAGCGGTGATATTGTTGGCGTGTTCACCCCGTCAGGTGTTTGTGCCGGTTTAACCGAAATTCTGGATAATCAGGCCTTTAATTACATTACAGCTTTTGGTGATGATTATCTCGGATCAGAAAATCAGGGATTAAAAGATGGAGAAGAACTAATATTCAAAGTTTACCGGCCATCGGAACAATTGGAAATTAACCTGGATGTAATGTTTGTTGCCGGTTTCCCGGATAATTCAAAATTTACACCTCATGGAATCTCGATGGTTAAAGATGCGAAATACACCTCACAGGCGATTTCTGAAATTTCGCAAAACGGAAGTTTCGAAATCTATCCAAATCCAGGTTCCGCTATGGTGGCTTTAACCATTCACGGAATTGCTGATCAACTGGTAAATATTACTGTTGTAAATCCTTATGGTTCGCTGGTGCACCAACAAAGGTATTTTATTAATAATGGTCAGGCAAGCATCAATCTCAATTGTTCTTCCTTCCCGAAAGGCGTTTACCTGATAAACGTGAAAGGTGATCGCATCATGATGATGAAAAAACTTGTAGTGGAATAATTTAAATCGTCATATTTTACGTAAAAACCCCGGCCTGACCGGGGTTTTTGTTTTTGGCATCGTTACCAAACTTATTTTTTATCAGAAATATTGGAATCAGGTGCAAGATGGTAAAAGACCTCCTTTTCGGTAAAATCCATTTTGATGATTTTTAAGGTGATCAGATCGACCAGCACCTTTTCGGCTACCTGCCTCGAAATTCCGGCTATTTCGCGAAACCTGGAAAGGGTAATGCTTTCGTTTTCGGTGAGATAATCGAGCAGGACTTTTTCTTTGTCGGTATAACGGATCAAAACGCCTTTTTCGCGGTGCTTCAGCTCCCAGACTTTGAGCAGGACGGTGTTGGCCAGCAAATTCTGGTCATTCACCCGGACAAAAACCATCCATTTTCCATCTTTGTCCGGTGCCCGGTAAGGCCCGTCTTTTCTTTTGGGGATGTCAATTTCGAGCACTGTTCGTCCGTCAACTTTCCATTCCTTCATCTCAAATTTAACCTCGGGGCGGCAATACATCTGGGCTGCCGCTTCAACCATGTAAAATTCCTCATCGGAGCGCACGCCGGCTATGGCGCCGTTGTCTTTAACGCCAACCAGAAGCTTTCCGCCATCGGTGTTGGTAAAAGCAGCCAATGTACGCGCAATCTTTTTCGAATCCGAAATCTCGAATTTAAAATCCAACTGCTGGTGCTCACCCTGACTGATCAATTTTTTGATGTAGGAACTCACGGTTCTGATAGTTTAAAATCTCAAACGAAAACTTGCTTCAATAATTATCAGTAGGGGTTTTATATGCTGCCAGATAGATGTGTTAATTCTAAAACTGTTGATTTTGGGCTAAAGCCCGGTAACTGTATGGTTTTCAATTGCCCCGACCTTAAGGTCGGGGCAATTGATATCTGTATTATTCAGGGCTTTAGCCACATTAATAAAATTTATTACTGCTGACCGACAAAATCTCATGAATTAACAGACTGCAAACTGCAGACTGGCAACTGCTCCCGCCTTAAAGCAGGACCAACTGCCAACTCCTGACTTCCGTCTTCCGACTCCTGACTTCCGACTTCCGACTTCCGTCTTCCGTCTTCCGTCTTCCGTCTTCCGACTTCCGTCTTCCGACTTCCGTCTTCCGTCTTCCGTCTTCCGTCTTCCGTCTTCCGTCTTCCGTCTTCCGTCTTCCGTCTTCTGACTTCTGACTTCTGACTTCTGACTTCTGACTTCCTTCTTCCGTCTTCCAGCCCTCCTCAAAACACTTCCCTTTTAATATGGCAATAAGGCGTTCCGCCTGATTTTTCGTAATAATCCTGGTGGTAATTTTCGGCATTGTAGAAGTCACCGGCCTTTTCGATTTTGGTGGCCACTTTGTAACCCTTTTCCTGAAGCTGTTTGGCAAGCTTTTCGGCTACAGCTTTCTGACTGTCGTCGGTGTAAAAGATCACCGAGCGGTATTGCTCGCCAATATCCGGCCCCTGCCGGTTGACCTGTGTGAAATCGTGGGTCTCAAAAAACAAACGGGCCAGTTTTTCGTAGCTGGTTTTCGAAGGATCAAACACGACTTCAACAGCTTCGGCGTGGCCGGTTGTGCCGGTGCAGACCTGCTTGTAGGTCGGGTTTTTGACATGACCGCCAATGTAACCAACGGTTGTCGAAATCACACCTTCGGCCTGGCTTAAATAATATTCGGTACCCCAGAAACAACCCGAAGCAAAGATGGCACGAGCGGTGGCCGGTTCTTTTTGTGCCGGTATAAAATCCATCGAGATGGAGTTGACACAATGCCGTGTGTTTTTCGAAGTCATGCCTTCGCCGAGGAAGACATGCCCCAGGTGGCCGTTGCATTTGGCACACACAATTTCGGTGCGGCTGCCGTCGGCGTCGGGAATGCGTTTTACGGCGCCTTTGATCTCGTCGTCGAAGCTGGGCCAGCCGCAGCCCGAGTCGAACTTGTCGTCGGAGCGGTAAAGTGCGGCGCCACATTGCCTGCAAACGTAGGTTCCCTTTTGCGTGGTCTTGTAAAACTCGCCGGTGTAGGGTCTTTCGGTGCCTTTGTATTTGATCACCCGTTCTTCCTCGGGCGTAAGTTTTTTGTATTCCATGGTTTGTTGTGCGTTAAGTTGTGAAACGGTAAAAAGCAAGATGCTTAAAAATATCAGTCGCTTTGCGGTTTTGTTCATTGTATGTTTTTGTACTATAAACCATTTCCGTAGGCAAAATGTTTACAGCAAATCATTCGGTTGGTAAAAATTTACCTGATGGTGTTTTAAACACGGAGACACGGAGTGCACAGAGGGGCACAGAGAATTTAGACTTGAAACTACCTGCCTTTTCTTCCGTGTTCTCCGTGCCTCCGTGGTAATATTCTTATTTTTTGTGATTTGAAATTTGTGGTTTGTGATTTGAATTATTAAGAGTTCTGCGTGTCTTAGTGGTTATTTTTTAGGTGTTTTTTGCCGCTGTTTTACAATGAACTCCCCGACATTGCAGATAAAACTCTTTTATGTCCTGAAAAAAACTATTTGAAGTTTTGAATAAAACTATTTGAAGTTTTTTAAAAAAGTCCTGATGTTTTTTAAAATGTTCCTGATGTTTTTTTTGGCCATTAAATGTTCCTGATTTTTGTATTGAAGGATGGAAAAAAATCATTAAGACAGCCAAAGGTTTAAACGAATTAAACCATTGGTTACTTTTGCCGGATGGCAGATGTACACGATAAAAGAATGAACATTCAATAAAATACAAACTGATGAAAAACAAACTTTGGACACGCGATGAATTAATCCTTGCATTGAACTTATATTTGAAGTTGCCTTTTGGAAAACTTCATTCACGAACTCCTGAGATAATTCATTTGGCTGGAATCATTGGCAGAACACCAGGTTCGGTGGCAATGCGTTTAAACAATTTTGCCAGCGTTGATCCCTACCATCAACAAAGAGGAATTGGAGGACTGCCAGGTGGAAGAAAGCAAGTTGAACCGATTTGGAATGAATTTATCACCAATAAGGAAAACCTGCTTTTTGAAAGTGAACGAATTTTAGCTGAAAAGGAGCAAAATACAATTGAAGTAAAATACGCTGAAATACTTTCGGGAACTGAGGATTTGAAAGGCGAGACAAAAATCCGTGAAGTAAAAACGAGGGTAAATCAAAATGTTTTTAGGCAAATTGTTGTTGCAAACTATAATGGCAAATGTGCCATCACAGGAATTCATATTCCTGGTTTGCTTATCGCAAGCCACATTATTCCGTGGAGTAAAAACGAAAATGAACGGCTGAATCCACAAAACGGAATTGCAATAAACGCACTTCATGATAAGGCATTTGACAGTGGATTAATGACAATTACACCTGATTTCCAAATAAAGATTTCTTCAATTCTAAAAAAGCAAAGCAAGTCTGAAGCTATCCAAGACTATTTTTTGAAATATGAAAATCAACATATTATTTTACCATCAAGGTTTTTACCTGATGCTGAATTTTTAAAATATCATAATCAAGAACGTTTTAAATTTTAGCGAATGAAAAAGCGGAAAATACTTGAAACACTTGCTGATATTGCATATATCGCTGGAGACATGAAATATTTTTCTGGCGACAGCCGTGCAGATATTAATTGTTTATTTACTGGGCCAATGAGTTTGAAAATATAAATCGTAAAACCGATTGGGATGAAGTTGACTATATTTTGGCGATTGAAGCTTTTGCTTCCGCTAAAATCAAATCTCAGGAAATTATTAACAATTTTTAAACCCCAAATATATTCACCAGCATCATCAAATCAGCGATTCAACCCATTATCACCCAATCGTAAAAATGGCTGCTAACCAAAACAAAAAATCCCGCAAAACGGGATTTTTTTATGAGGAAATTATAGATAATCGTATTTCGCTAATGTTTTATCATAATCTTTCGGATCGCAGTGTTTTCGCCGGAAGTTACCCGCAGTAAGTACATCCCTTCTTTAAAGCCAAGGCTGTTGATTGGTTGCACCTGTGAGGAACGTACATCGTTGTAAACTTCGGAATAAACCACCCTGCCTGTCATATCGCTGATGACCACGCTGGCCGTTCCCGTGATATTTTCGCCAAATGAAATATTGATTTGTTTATCGGCCGGATTGGGATAAATACCGAAATCCGGCAGTTTACTTTCGGTAACCGATACGAGGGTGTTGGAGGCCACATTGGAATAAACGCTGGCAAATTCTCCGTCACGGGTAGCCGGGTCGCAGCCGTCGGGGTGCTCAATCTTGATCATATAATAAACTTCACCGGGAGGCGCATTAAAATCGGTAAACGAATTGAAACTTGCCGAAACCGTTGCAATCTGAACATAATCGCCGGAGTCGGTTTTACGCATGATCTTGTATGAGGAATACTCAAACCCGATATACGAAGTCCAGATGAGGTTCCAGGCAAAGTTCACGCCCTGGCTGATGGTGAGGTGAATGGTCTGATGGTAATCGCCTGCCGGAAACAGCCTGTTTTCGACATCAATAAACCCAACTTTGTAACGATAGGGCCTCATGCCCGGGTTTGAGCCGGGGTCGGTCACCATCGTAATTTCTTCATAGGCAACGGTATCGATCACTTCATAAACATTCGCCTCGTCGGTTTCTTTATAAACCAGGAAATCGGCGATAATATCAGTTACTGGTTTTTCCCAGATGATCACATTAAAATTGGTCAGACTGTCAACGGAGACCATGCAAACCGGGGTCTCCGGGAAAGGGAAAATGGTGAACATCCCGCTGATATCCGAGGATGTAATTGCATAAGAATCGGTAATCCTGACCAGGCATTCCTCTGAATTCACAGGCGGCGTGTACCATTCGTAGCTTCCTGAATTCCCCTGACTCGCGGCATTATTGATAACTTCCCAGGTTTGTCCGTTATTCGCGGAGTATTCGAGGTAGCAATATGCCGAATAAGGATTTTCGACGGTCCATGTGATTGTGTAAGGATTGTTTGCATTTACTAGTTCACCGGTGGCCGGGGAAGTGAGTGTATAAACCGGAAGAGGGTTTATTTTAAAGACTTCACTCATGCCGTACTCAGTAGGATCGTCAGCGTTGTAAAGCTTGAGGATACATGAATCCGAAGGGGTGTCGGATAGCGTAAGATAGATATATCCCAACTGTACATCAATGTTTTGGGCAACGGGTGTAAAGGTTGAGCCGTTATCAAGGGATATTTCGGCATTGATCATTGTAAAATCAAAAATGCTCAATATCCAGTAAACCAATGTTTCGCTTTCAGCAAAAATAACTGATGCAGAATTAGGTTCATAAACGACAATCGGCGGAATGAAAATGGTAAAAGGCTCATCACTCATGTCGGTTACAGTGGTATTACCGACATCGGTAATCTTCACTAATCCATTGGTGGTTGGAAAAGCCGGGACTCCAACAGTTGCACTGCCACCGTTTGGGCCTGTAGGGACATTGCCCACATAATACCAGTTAGTGCCTCCGTCGTTTGAAAACTCGACTTTTACAGCGCTGCCCAGGTTCTCACCGGTCCAGGTGACGATCTCAGTTTGGCCATAGGTCCAGAATTCACCACCATTCGGCGATTGAACAGTAAGTGTCTGGGCAGGCAACGAGGTTGCCATAAAGGTTAACAAAAAGAATAATCCGTGGATTAAGGATGTCCATTTGCCGGATTTGAAGTTAAAGCAGGATTTCATCAGTGTATCATTTTAAATTTTCAAACTAAACGTAAGGCTCTGAAATATGTTCATTATCAATAAAGCGCGTGGTCCTGAAAAGCCGGAGACCTGACAGGTGGGGTGTTAAATCTGGTTTCATTTTTTCGTTTCATTTTTTTTGTAATACGTTGTCATTTCAGTAATTTTTTAAAAACCTTGTCATAAGAGAGATTTCTCAGTCGCTTCGCTCCATCGAAATGACAGTGGTCTCGTCGGGTTATTGGCAAGATTGTATGGATGGCAGTGGCTTTTGCTAAAAGTTAAAGGAAAGGTGTCGTAAGTGAGTGTATTAACCAGCTATATTGTCAGAGAAGTTCTAAAAGGTTCTTTTGTGGCGTTGTTATTGTTATTGACACTATTTAATTTATTCACTTTTAGTGATGAGATGAAAGATTTAGATGGGGGATATGGGCTAAAAGAAATTTTATATTACGTTGCTCTTACTTCCCCAGGTGTTTTGTATGAACTGGTTC
>CAJATL010000361.1 GCA_903944895.1 uncultured Bacteroidota bacterium | reverse complement strand
TCCCGCTTCGGAGGGAGAAGGATGGAAGAATGGAAGAATGGAAGAATGGAAGAATGGAGGAATGGAGGAATGGAGGAATGGAGGAATGGAGGAATGGAGGAATGGAGGAATGGAGGAATGGAGGAATGGAGGAATGGAGGAATGGAGGAATGGAGGAATGGAGGAATGGAGGAATGGAAGATTCAAATTAAAACTGCCCACTGGCAACTGCCGACTGCTGCCGATTGACTTCTGACTTCTGACTTCTGACTTCTGACTAACGCCTAAATCCTGATTTCTTTTCAAACTAAAATAAATATTTACTTTTGGCAATTGAGTAGCAAAATGAACAACACGTTGTTTTATTCAAAAATCAGATTCAAAAATCATAAAATAATATGAAGCATTTAATCACTATTTTTCTCATGATGTTTTCGTTGGGCACTTTTGTAGAAGCGCAGGATTTTCAGCATAAATATTTTGTCATGCTCAACTCCAATCCAGACAGGGCTGAATTGCCAAAAGCCGAAGTTGATAAAATTCAGGCAGCGCATATGGCCAATATCGACAGTTTGGCCAAGGCCGGATCTTTGCTGGCTGCCGGTCCTTTTAACGGGGGTGGAGGGTTGTTCGTGCTTGTCGCGGCATCCATCGAAGAAGCCAGGAATATTTTAAATACCGATCCTGCCGTAAAAGCCAACCGTTTTATTATCGAGCTGTACCCGCTGACCATGAATTATGGCTCCATTTGCCCTGTAAAAGGCAAGTACGAAATGGTCGAATACCAGTTTATTAAATATACTCCTGTAAAAGATAAGATTTCGACGGTTGAAGCCGGCGAACTCGAAAAACTTGCCAAAAGGCATTTGCGTTTCCTGAAAGAAACCGGGTTTCCTGTAAAATACATTGCTGAAGGCGATTTTGGACCAGCAGACGGTGGCTTTTTAATTATCGAAAAAACGCTTGAAGAGAATATGACGAAACTCCTGAAGTACGATCCATGGGCTAAATCGGGGTATTTCACTTCCGATCTTAAGATTTTATGGATTGCCAAAGGTTCGTTTTGTGAATAGGAAATATTGATACTACCCGGGTAGTTCCAAATAAGATCTGAGTTTTCAAATATTTCTGATTGGAATTTTCTGGGTTTTGGGTTTTGAGTTTTGTCCTTTTGGAGAGGTAACCTTCAAATTTAAAAATAGACTTAACGTATGGTTTTAAACTATATCTGGATTGCATTTTTTCTGATCGCCTTTGTAGTGGGGATTGTTAAACTCATCTTTTTTGGCGATACCGCAATATTTCCCGAAATGATGGGCAGCACTTTCGAAATGGCCAAACTTGGTTTCGAGATTTCGCTTGGCCTCACCGGCGTGATGACGCTTTGGCTCGGATTGATGAAAGTTGGCGAAAACGGCGGTGTAGTCAGAATCATGTCAAAAGCGGTGGGACCTTTGTTCAGACGATTGTTCCCGGAAATTCCCAGAGATCATCCTGCAACAGGTTCGATTATGATGAACCTTGCCGCAAATATGCTCGGCCTCGATAATGCTGCTACGCCGCTTGGGTTAAAGGCCATGAATCAGTTGCAGGAACTGAATGCTGAGAAAGAAACTGCCTCCAATTCGATGATCATGTTTTTGGTGCTCAATGCTTCGGGGCTAACCCTGATTCCGGTGAGCATCATGGTTTACCGCACACAGCTTGGCGCCGCGGATCCTTCCGATATTTTCATCCCGATTTTACTGGCCACATTTTTCTCGACCATGGCCGGGATTATCTCGGTGGCTATTTACCAGAAAATTAACCTTTTTAACCGTGTTATCCTGGCTTATCTCGGGAGTTTCTCGTTGCTGATCGGCACTGTAATCTGGTATTTTTCGACAATTTCAGCACAACAAATCAACACAATTTCTTCGGTTTCGGGTAATCTGATCATTTTTAGCATCATCATTTCATTCATCAGCCTGGCGATGTACCGAAAAATAAATGTTTACGAATCGTTTATCGACGGCGCGAAAGAAGGGTTTGGCATCTCGATAAAAATTATTCCTTATTTAATTGCGATTTTAGTTGGGATTGGTGTTTTCCGGGCTTCAGGAGCCATGGATTACCTGATCAACGGCATCGGGCTTGGATTTGCCTGGCTTGGGGTGAACACCGATTTTGTTGCTGCACTGCCCACGGCTTTCATGAAACCACTGAGCGGTTCCGGTGCCCGTGGAATGATGGTGGAAACCATGAATAATTTCGGCGCTGATTCATTTGCAGGACGGCTTGCCTGTGTTTTTCAGGGTGCCACCGACACTACTTTTTATATTCTGGCGGTTTATTTTGGCTCGGTTGGAATTAAGAAAACGCGCTACGCTCTCACCTGCGGACTTATTGCGGATCTCGCAGGAGTTATTGCCGCTGTTTTTATCGCTTATTTGTTTTTTCACTGATCAACAACTACTTTTGCCGCCTTAAAAAATTGATTTTATGAGATATTTTATTGCATTTTTACTTGTGACTTCCCTGTTCGTATCCTGCAAAAAGGATGAAGACCAGACTATTATTGATGAGGAGATTATCCTTGCTTATCTTCACGATAAAAACCTTGAGGACCAGGCAACAAAAGACGCTTCCGGCATGTATTACATCATTTACAACGAAGGAACAGGCGGTCACCCTACTACAAGTTCAACTGTTGAGGTTAAATACAAAGGCTATCTAACCGATGGTTATGTTTTTGATCAGACCTCAGGAAGCTCGACGGTTTCGTTTCCGCTTACCAACCTGATCGAAGGATGGAAAATCGGGATACCGATGTTGCAAAAAGGTGGCAACGGGTTATTTTTACTGCCATCAGCTTTGGGTTATGGAAGTGCAAACCAATCAGGGATTCCGTCAAATTCGGTTTTGATTTTTGAGATTACGCTTGTGGATTTTTAATAAATCAGAGTTTTCAAACACACTGCAAAATAATTTGCAATTCCGGTTTCCCAGTTCAAAAAAAGGAATTGAAATCTGGATCATATTCTTAAAATCCCCGACAGGAATTAT
>CAJATL010000360.1 GCA_903944895.1 uncultured Bacteroidota bacterium | reverse complement strand
ACACTAATGCAAATGCTGAATCTTTTAACTCTAAAATCAAACTCTTCAGAGCTAATTTGAGAGGCGTTACTGATACCCCTTTTTTCCTCTTTAGATTAAACAAACTTTTCGCTTAATCCCCACAAAATTAACGTGAGCCGTTTTACCGTTGATTTTGATAACATAAACTATTCAACTGTTGCAGGTTTTGTTTTTAATCAAATTAATAGGGTTCCTCAAACCGGAGATAAATTTGCATATTTGGATTATAATTTCGAAATCGTTGATATTGACGGTGTTAAAATTGATAAAGTATTGATTGCTAAGATAAAATGAAAGTAATAAACAACATGTGGACAAAAAAATGCCGGGATAGTAGGTTAATCAAGGATTGTAGCCAGCTTCCCCCGATAGCTGTCGGGGTTTTGAGCTTGACTGGAAATCGCCCGCAATCCGCCTCTGCGTGTAGCTTCCTTCGTAATGTGGCATAATTAAAAGACTGCAAACATGAGAATTTCAGCATTAACAATCTTGATTTTAGTAGTGATTTCTTGTAATGGACAGGGTAAATCACCGGAAAAAAATGCTTTTGGTGACAATCGACCTAAGTCCGACACGGTCAAAATATTTTTGGAACCTGATTTTAGTTCCTACAAATTCGACACGACAATAAATCAGACTGCTTATCAAATGACGACCTATTGTTTGAATGACAGTGCCGTTTTCAACGAGACATTTTCAGACGATAGAAGTAAAAATGAAAACCTTATTGAGTTTAGTGTGGCTCACAATTTTGCGACTGATTTCATAATCACATCCAACAACGACAAGGTGTTTAAGCTGCACATCACAAAAGAGAATTTTAAAGACAGTTTGCCGACTGACTTTATCAAAATTTGTCACATGTGGAGAAATGAGTTTTCAAAGATTGAAAACGGGCAACTGGTTTTTAGGGCAACATTTGCCCAACCTGACACCGATTATCAAATGTCAGTTCTCTATTCAATGACAGAAAAAGGTAAATTTGAAATCTTAAAAGTAGAGGATGAATCAGTAGATGAATGAATTACGCCAGACAAAAACTATATGTCAATTGGGGTTTCGGTGCAGACAACAATGTTCGCAGCCCGCAACAACGGCATAGGATTCGACAGTAAAGCAACCCGCAATCCGACCCTGCGTTTAGCTTCCTACGTTACCATTAATGCTAGGAAAAATTCGGACAGATTAATACAAACAAGATTATGACTGAAAAAGAGAAATATCTGCAAACTGTCTTAGACAAAACAGTTGACGGAAAGAAAGTATTCGGGACTTCATTTGCCATAAAAAAGGACAGCCTAATTTGGCTTGGTGCTTCCGGAAATTTGTCCAAAGACCAACCTTACTTTATTGCCAGCACAACAAAGTTATTTACTACTTCTTTTATTTTACGCTTAAAGTCAGAGGGGAAATTAAATCTTGATGACAAAATCAATAAATATTTAGAAAAATCCATTTTGAATGGTTTGCACGTTTACAAGGGGAAAGACTTTTCGGACGAATTAACAATCAAACACCTGCTTGCCCATACTTCCGGACTTCCGGATTATTTTCAAGGAAAAGGAATAAACGGAAAAAGCCTGGAAGATGATATTAAAGACGGCAATGATCAATTTTGGACTTTTGAACAAGCTATCGAAAGGACTAAAGCGATGAAACCGCTTTTTATCCCGGGCACAAAGAACAAAGCAAATTATTCGGATGCTAATTTTCAGTTGCTTGGGAGGGTTATTGAAACTATTACAAATAAACCTTATTCAGAAAACTGCAATGATTTAATCATTCGACCCTTGGGTTTATCAAAAACATACCTTTATCAGGACCATAACGATAACACACCCAAAACCCTTTATTACAAAGCCACCGAACTCAACGTTCCCAAAGCAATGACATCATTTGGCCCTGATGGCGGAATCGTTTCAATATCAGCCGATATGCTCATATTTACTGAAGCATTTTTTACCGGCAAGTTATTCCCATCCAATTACATTAACGAATTGAAAGAATGGAACAGGATATTTTTTCCGATGCGTTCCGGAACTGGCATACACCTTTTTAAACTTCCCTGGATTTTTAATCCGACTGGTGCCGTGCCATATTTCATCGGACACTCAGGACTATCAGGTGCTTTAGCTTACTATAGTCCTAAAGAAAATATATATGTTGTCGGGACAGTAAATCAGGTTGCACATCCTGACATTTCTTTCAAAACAATGATTAAATTAACACAAAAAGTAATGAAAAAATGAGAAACACCGGTGGTAACGGCACCTACCCAAAAGTGGAGGTTCAATGGTTAAATCAAGCTGTGTGCTTCTATCAAATTTATTCTTGGCTGACAGTTAAGTGCCAGGCAATTCGCCACTTGTCAAAGCTTCAACCTTTTAATAATAAAAATTCCCACCTATGAAATTCCACTCAACAGTAATTTTTGTAAAAGACATCACAAAGGCGAAGAATTTTTATACCCGTTTCCTCAAGTTCACCATCGAACACGATTTCGGGAAAAATGTAATCCTGAGCAATGGTTTAACCCTTTGGGAGATCGGCGAAAGCCACATCATCAACCGCCAGTTGGAAACGAAGAATGTTTCAAACCGGTTCGAATTATATTTTGAAACGGAAGATATTGACGGAACTTTTGAAATACTGAATAACGCCGGGATAAAATTTTTGCATCAAATCCACGAAGAACCTTGGGGACAACGAACTATCCGCTTTTTCGATCCTGATGACCATCTCATCGAAATTGGCGAACCACTCGAAGTATTCGTCAGCAACATGAGCCGAAAAGGCCTTTCAGCAGTGCAGATTTCCGAAAAAAGCGGCATTCCCGTCGAAATGGTACTTTTGCTGATCAAAAAATAGTTTTCAAAATGCAAACTTCATTAATCGCACCTTGTGGCATGAATTGCGGGATTTGCCTGGCTTATCTCCGTACAAAAAATGTCTGTCCTGGCTGCCGGGTTGATGATCCAAAAAAATCGTCGTCCTGCACCAACTGCATCATCAAAAACTGTGAGTTGCTGGAAAAAACCGAATCCGGATTTTGTTATGACTGCGAAAAATTCCCATGCAAGCGTTTAAAACAGCTCGACAAGCGCTACCGGACGAAGTACAACATGAGCATGCTCGAAAATCTCGGAAACATCAAAACCTTCGGTTTGGAACACTTCATCAAAACCGAAACCGCGCGCTGGCGTTGCCCCCAATGTGGCGGAACCATCTGTGTTCACCGGGGATGTTTTTCCTGTAAAGAAAAATTGAAGCATTGATTCATGATAAATCTTTAGCAGGTTGCTGTCGAAAATTGCAATGGTTCAGGGGGGAATTAGTAATTATTGTATTTACAATCAACTGCTTAAAAATTTTTTTTAGTTTGCATTAAACCTTTACTTTTATCCGGTGTTTATTCGTTTTTGTTTACTTTTCAATACAGGGTTGAACCATTTGAAATTAGTGTAGAAAATTTAATGTTTAAATATTATGAAAAAGTTTTTCATTCTTTCGATGCTGGCGTGTTACTCCTTCCTTTTACATGCCCAATTCCAGAAGGCAACTGCACCGGTTGCCGAACAAAAAGAACACTGGCGCGTTGTTCATGCCGACAGCGTTTTGGACAATTATTACTGGATGTACGACTATTTTGGTAAAGGCCCCGACAGCACCAAAGTGGTGAATTATCTCGAAGCTGAGAATGCTTACCTCGACGTAGTGATGGGCAAGACCAAAAAGTTCCAGGACGATTTATTTACCGAAATGAAGTCGCGAATCAAGGAAAAAGATGAAAGTGTGCCGTGGTTTAAAAACGGCTACTTTTACTACACCCGCACCGAAACCGGCCAACAGTATTTTAAATATTGCCGCAAAAAGGGAAGCCTTGATGCCAAAGAAGAAATTTTGCTCGATATTGATGAAATGGCCAAAGGTCATGCTTATTTTCGCGTTGCAGGTTTCGATATCAGCGAAGACAACAAACTCATTGCTTTTGGCGTGGATACCGTGTCGAGAAACCAGTTTAGCATTTATGTAAAAAACATCGAAACCGGCGAGCTTTTAAATGATCAGGCCAACAATACAGCCGGTGACCCTTGCTGGGCCAACGATAACAAGACATTTTTCTATACCGTTAAAAATGAAGTAACCCTTTTGTCGGAGAAAATCATGCGCCATACTTTGGGTCAGGATGTTTCGGCTGATGCTGAGGTTTATCATGAGACCGACAAAAGCAACTACATCGGTGTTTATAAATCGAAAGACAGCAAACACATTTTTATCTACTCCTCGGCAACCATGTCGTCAGAGCTAAGAATGATTGATGCCAACAAGCCCTTTGACGGATTTAAAGTATTTCAGCCCAGAATTAAAGACGTTTTGTACGATGTAACCTCATTGTCAGATAAATTCCTGATCCGCACAAACCTTGATGATGCTAAGAATTTTAAACTGATGGAATGCCCGCTCAATAAAACGGAGGTCGCTAACTGGAAAGAAGTCATCCCTGTGCGTAAAGATGTTTTGTTGCAGGGTATCGAGGAGTTTAAAGATTTCATAGTGATCAACGAACGCCAGGATGGACTTGTAAAAATGCGCGTCAGGAATCTGAAAGACAACTCCGAACATTATCTCGATTTTGGTGAAGCAGTTTACACCGCTAACTTCGCCGGTAACCCAGATTATAACAGCTCGGTTTTGCGTTACAGCTACACTTCGCTCGTCACACCAAATTCCGTTTTCGACTATAACCTGGTTACGAAAGATAAAAAACTGATGAAGCAGCAGGAAGTCCTGGGCGGTTATGAACCTAAGGATTATATCACCGAAAGGCTTTGGGCAACTTCAAAAGACGGAACAAAAGTCCCGATTTCGATTGTTTACAAAAAAGGGTTTAAAAAGGATGGCAATGCTCCCGTGCTGCTTTACGGGTATGGCAGTTATGGCGCTAGTATGGATGTTTATTTCAGCAGCACCCGTCTGAGCTTGCTGAACAGGGGTTTTGCTTTTGCCATTGCCCACATCCGCGGTGGTCAGGAATTGGGCCGCCTGTGGTACGAAGATGGCAAAATGATGAAAAAGATCAACACTTTTGACGACTTTATTGCCTGTGGCGAATTTCTGATTAAAGCAAAATACACCAGCGCAAAGCATCTTTACGCCGAGGGCGGCAGTGCAGGCGGCTTGTTGATGGGCGCAATCGTAAACATGGTACCAGATTTATGGAATGGCGTAATTGCCGAAGTTCCGTTTGTTGATGTGGTAAATACCATGCTCGACGAAAGTATCCCACTTACAACCAACGAGTTCGACGAATGGGGAAACCCGAAAGATAAAGAAGCCTATTTTTATATGAAAAGTTACAGTCCTTACGAAAATGTTGAACGGAAAAACTATCCCAACCTCCTGGTTTCAACCGGGCTTCACGACAGCCAGGTGCAATATTTTGAGCCTGCAAAATGGGTAGCGAAACTGCGGGAGATGAAAACAGATAACAATGTTTTGCTGCTGCACACCAACATGGAATTTGGCCATGGTGGCGCCAGCGGGCGCTTCGATTATCTCAAGGACATTGCCCTGAACTACGTTTTTATGTTAACTTTGGAAGGGATTTATAAATAGTTTTTTAATTGAAAAAAAATCATTGGTGTAGTAAAAACCTACCAGGTCTTTGAGACCTGTGAGGTTTTGAAAAAAGGAAACCTCACAGGTTTTACAAACCTGGTAGGTTTTGCAGCAGGATAAAACCAACCAGGTCTTTGAGACTTGGTAGGTTTTGGAAAATGGAAACCTCATATGTTTTGCAAGCCTGGTAGTGTTAATGTCAAATACTTGCGAATCTTTGCTGATTAGGAGATTTGACAAAATTTTATCTGAAATAATTACATAATAAATAATAAGACAAGCACACAAAATGAGTAAAATAATAAAGTTTGGAGAAGAAGTTGAAGGATACAACATCCCTGTTTTAAACGAACGCGAAATACGGGCAGCAGCGGGAATCCTGTTTCTGATGATGTTTATCGCGATCATGCAGGCTGGTATGAAAGCAGATTTTTTAATGATAAAATATGCAGTGGTCATCTTCCTGGTTGATATTTCGATACGCGTGTTTATCAATCCTAAATTCGCGCCAACACTAATTCTTGGCAGGTTGATTGTCAGAAATCAGACTCCCGAATATGTCGGCGCTCCGCAAAAAAAGTTTGCATGGATCATCGGTTTTATCCTGGCCATTACGATGTTGGTATTATTGGTGATCGTAAATTCATACAGCCCGATTACAGGCCTGATCTGCTTCATCTGTCTGATATTCCTGTTTTTTGAATCAGCTTTTGGAATTTGCCTGGGATGTAAAATTTACCCCTTGTTTAATAAAGGAAAAGTTCAATATTGCCCCGGCGAAGTTTGCGATGTAAAATCCAGGCAGGATATCCAGAAAACGTCTATCGCCCAAATACTGATTGTTTTTGGGTTTTTTGCATTCATTTTCCTTTTAGTATTTTTGTTTAATGATAATTTCAGTGTTCCACCGTATGATTTGTTTGGAATTGAAGGCCAGGCACATTCAAAATAACCCATCTTTTTAAAAGTGTTGAAATATCAATGAAAAATCTTTTATCTCTGCTTTTCACACTGTTTCTGTTGGCAGGATGTAGCCCGGAAATCAAAACCATTTACCTCCATCAAATGGATATTTCCAGCATGGAGACCGGCTGGGGCACAAATCAGGTCAATAAAAGTGTTGACGGAAATCCACTCACTATCGCCGGGCAGGTTTTTGAAAAGGGTGTCGGAACACACGCCATCAGCAAGTTTATGATGGATTTAAAAGGAAACGGAAAGCAGTTTTCGGCTAAGGTTGGTGTTGACGATGAAAGCGGCGACAAAGCTACAATGGAGTTTTTTGTGATGGGCGATGGTAAAATTTTGTGGCAAAGTGGTATCCTGAAAAAGGGAGATGCTGCCAAACCCGTTGATGTGAAATTGAAAGGTGTCCAAAAACTCGCATTGTACGTTTCTGATGGCGGCGATAACATCAATTACGACCATGCAAACTGGGCGGAAGGGTTTATTTCATTTACAGGTGAAGCACCGGCTCCGGTAATTGCTGCAAAACAGCAAACTTATATTTTAACGCCACCAACATCCCCGGAGCCACGCATCAACTATCCCCGCATTTTTGCTACTGGTGCAGGCAAACCTTTTTTATTCCGCATCCCCGCAACAGGCAAACAACCGCTCAAAATTTCCGCAAAAGGTTTACCCGAAGGATTAAAACTGGATGAATATTCAGGAATCATTAGTGGTACGGTCAAGGAAGCACGAACTTTTAAAATCGAGGTTACGGCCACTAATCAAAAGGGAAATGACGTAAAAGAAATTGAAATTGTGATTGGTGGAAAACTTGCATTAACACCGCCAATGGGCTGGAATAGCTGGAATTGCTGGGGTTTAAGCGTTGATCAGCAAAAAGTAAAAGCTGCTGCCGAAGCTTTTGTAGAATCAGGGCTTGCCAATCATGGCTGGGCCTATATCAACATTGATGATGGCTGGGAAGCTGCTGAACGAACGAAAAACGGTGAATTGCTTACCAACGAAAAATTCCCTGATATGAAAGTTTTAGCCGACGATGTTCATCATTTGGGACTGAAACTCGGGATTTATTCTTCTCCAGGCCCAAAAACCTGTGGTGGCTACCTTGGAAGCTGGGAGCACGAAATGCAGGACGCTCAAACCTGGGCTGGCTGGGGCATTGATTATCTTAAATACGACTGGTGTTCTTACGGCGAAATTGCTGCCGACAACTCGCTTGCCGAATATCAAAAGCCTTATCTTAAAATGCGCAAATGCCTCGATGCTGTTAACCGCGACATCATTTACAGCCTTTGCCAGTATGGGATGGGCGATGTTTGGGAATGGGGCGGCGAGGTTGGTGGCAATCTCTGGCGCACAACCGGCGACATTAACGATTCCTGGGCAAGCATGGCCGGAATTGGTTTTGCACAGGAACAAAGTTCACCTTTTGCAAAGCCCGGAAACTGGAACGATCCCGACATGCTCGTTGTCGGAAAAGTTGGCTGGGGGCCGGAAATCCGGGAAACAAAACTCACTCCCGACGAGCAATACACACATATTAGCTTATGGTCGCTTTTATCGGCACCACTTTTAATCGGCTGCGATTTAACCCAATTGGACGAATTTACGATGAACCTTCTCACCAACGATGAAGTTATCGGTATTAACCAGGATCCACTCGGTAAGCAGGCTGTAAAAATTCTGGATGAAGCGAATAAGCAGGTCTGGATGAAGAAATTGAGTGATGGAAGTTTAGCACTTGGATTGTTTTTTGCCGGGAGCAACATTACCGAAGAAGCCTTTAGCTGGGATGGAAAACCGCAAACAGCAAAAGTTGGAATTACCTGGAACGAACTGGGTTTACAGGGAAAGCAAATGGTACGCGACCTTTGGCGGCAAAAAGATCTGGGTGTTTTCGATTCCGGGTTCGAAACCGAAGTGCCATATCATGGCGTTGTGTTGGTTAAATTGAGTGAAACGAAATAATTCCAGGAATTTATTCCTGAAAATTATATTCCACCGACCATTTCACAACTTTACTTTCGGTACTTTTAAGACTGATTTTTCTGACTAAACCGCTTTTTTTATTAGAGATAATTTCTGCATCAGGGCAGGCAAACGATTTAAAAGCAAAAGTTTCAGGCTCGGTAAGGTAAATTTCATAAACATCTCCACCAACTACAAGGCTTTGGCCGGATAAGAAATTTTTATCCCAAATCACATTTTCAAGATCAGGACTTCCACAGGTAATATGCCGGTTGGTTGCCAAAATCTGTGGATGAGCCAGCCTTTCGCGGATACAGAAAGCCTGGCAATTATATGTTGGACCAATGCTGCCGGGAGCGAAACTACCTGTAAAACTCCCGAAATATTGTTTTGTCCAGAATTCAAAAACTAAGTATTCCTTTTCAGGATTTAATCCCAAATCTGCAAAATTCAGTTTCCCGCTGTTTTCGGCTGTGCGGCCAAGAATCACCCAGTTTTCGAACGGTTTGTTGATTTCCAGCAGGTAAAGTCCGCAAACCGCAGCCTGGTCGGCATCGAAAACCCGTGGGCCGGAACCGCTCATCTCGGAGTCAACACGAAAAAGTTGTGATGATCTCGAAGGATCAACTTCATAAACCTGGCCGGGTAAAGTAAATGGAACGGGCAGCGTTCTTTTTGCAGGTTCAACAAGTCCGGATAAATATTTTTCGGGTTTATCGGTGAGCATGAAAAGCCCGCCACACAACGAAGTCACCATTGTCGAGCGGTAAGCTTCCCTTTCGGATAATTCGATGTGATCGGGGTCGTTGCGCCAGACCACATTATTGAACGAATTGTACTGCGCAAGTCCGCCATAGCCGTAGCCATCGTCTCCAATCCGGCAACCATCAACAATTCCAATTAACTCAGGTCTGATGCCCCAACAGGCAAGCATAAAATTGTCGCTCGAAATTGTGTTTCTGATGGTTTTTACAAAATCGCGGTAAACTTCCACCCTGTCCAAACCTTTGTTCTGGAAATATTCCGGAAAACTGTTGTAGCCTTCGTAGCGCAGGTGGCGCAAGGCATCCACTTTAAAATATTCCCAGCCGGTTTTTTCAAGGCCGGCATAAATTGGTTTGATGATATCATCAAGCGTTTTCTGGTTTGAACCATCGAGAACAAAACCTACCCAATTTCCTTTGGCAGGATTTCCAGCTTCATCTCTAACAAAATATTCCGGATTTTTCCTGGCAAAATCCTCCTGATGAAAGCTCGCGTATGTCCAGATGCCAGGTTTCAAGCCTTTCGAATGAATGTAGCTGCTGAGATTTTCAAGCCCGGAAGGGAATTTTTCGTTTGGTTTAAGCCAGGTTTGCGGCAAACCTGCCGGTTCCTGCTGATAGCCATCATCAATCTGAAGATATTCCAAACCAAACGGGACAAGGGTTTGCTGCAAAATATCGGCAGTATGTTTGATTTTTTCTTCATCAATATCTTTAAAATAGGCAAACCACGAACACCAGCCTACCACCGGCTTTTGCCAGACCTGGTATGTCCAGGGATCAAAATAAGAGAGGCCTTTGTGTTTGTTATAAAAATAGGGTCGGAACCTGATGATGATTTCGCGGCCGGTTACCGAAAATTCAAAAATATTTTCGCCGTTCTGCGCTTCCCGGGGTGTGATTTGAATTTTTGCGGGATAATCTACCGAAATCAGCCAATCGTATCTTCGGTCGTAAACGGCATTATTCAACAGGCTGTGGCTCAAGCCAACGCTGTTACGGACCATCGGTAGCGCATCATTCCGTTTATCAGCTTCACATGGAAAACCTTCAATACTCGAATTAATCAAACCTTGTAAATGAACCGGTTTATTGCCAGAAGTTATTTTAAAAACCTGGTTAATTACACCATCTTTTTCATCAACGAGCTGGTTAAAAATGGGGCTTTCGCCTGAATATTCGAGTTTGGCGGTTAAGATACTTTTACCCTGATAAATAATCTGGATGAGATTATCGGCAAATTTAATTTCTGCCGGCTTGAGTGGTGGTGCCGGAAAACTGGTTTCGGTTTGTGCCTGCGCAGAAAAATGAAAAACAAAAATAACCGTCAGAATCTGAATTATCTTAAATCGGAATCTATATGCTGACTTTTCCATATCAAAAGAATTGGTAAACTGCCAGCAAAGTAAATGATTTTTGCAAAAGTGGGATATTAAAATGTCGGATTGGTGATTTCGGAAAATATCAGCAAAACATTTCGAAAACATGATAGTGTCTGGTCTAAAAAGACATCAAAAATTAAAAAAATGGGGCTAAAGCCCTGAATATCATGGACATCAATTGCCCCGACCTTAAGGTCGGGGCAATTGAAAACCAGGCAGTTACCGGGCTTTAGCCCAAAATCAACCAGTTTCTATACTGGACTCATGATACGATTAGTTAAACGTTCATCTCCGCAGGAATCACCGTGATATTTGTAGCAATCCCGCCGCGCAGAACTGTCATTTGCAGCCTTAGTCCAATCGTTTTTTCATCAAGTAATTTATGGAGATCGTCAATTGAGCCGACAGGTTTATCATTAAATCCAATAATAATATCGCCTGCAAATAATTCGGAATTGTAAGATTTTCCGGTAGAAACGATTTCGGTAACATAAACACCGGTTGGTTTTTCGAGTTTATTGTACGAAACCATCCTTGCGGTGAGGTTGATGGTTTGGCCAACGATACCAAGAAATGCCCTTTTTACCTTGCCTTCGGTGATGATTTTGCTGGTAATAAACTGGGCAAGGTTCGAGGAAACCGCAAAACACAAGCCCTGCGCCATCCTGATTACAGCAGTATTAACCCCAATTACGCGGCCCGACGAATCCATCAGCGGGCCACCGGAATTCCCGGGATTCAGGGCCGCATCGGTCTGGATAACATCATCAATCAGCCTGCCCGATTGAGTTCGCAAGGTTCGTCCAAGCGCACTCACCACACCTGCCGTTACCGTGTGCTGAAACCCAAACGGATTCCCGATGGCGATGGCCAACTGGCCTGCCTGGAGTTTATCCGAATCGGCAAAAGAAACCGGGTGAAAACGGCCGTTAAATATCTTTAAAACGGCAAGATCGGTGGCAGCGTCATGCCCAATCAATTCGGCTTTATTTTCGATACCTTCATGGGTAGTAACAAGGATTTCGACAGCATTTTCGATAACATGATGGTTCGTTACAACATAACCATCCGACGAAATGAGGAAACCTGAACCAGTGGCCAGAGGATCAGTTTTTTGATTTTGCTGGTTTTGTTTTTGAGGATGGCCGCTGCGCTTTACGCTGATATGAACCACTGCGTTTGATGCTTTTTTAACAACATCAATCACGGTTTTTGAATAAGCGTCGAGAAGGTCTGAATCATCATTTTTAATATGAATGAGTGATTCAGGAATATTTTGGGTGTTTTCGGTATTTTCCATCTGGTAAAATTTAGGCCGGATTGGCCAAAATCAAGCCAAAGGTATTTTCTGACAGATTGGCCGGGAAAGTCGGGGCATAAAAAAAGCCATCTGCTTTTTACAGCAAATGGCTTTACAAATCTTATGAAAAGTGGTTATTTTACAACCGTAACTTTTTTGGTTTGGATGTCGCTTCCAGCCTGAATACGGATAAAATAAATGCCGTTTTCGAGCGAAGTAACATTCAGGTTGATGTTCTGAATTCCTGATTGTAACTGCTGGTTGGCAATCTTTATAACTTCCATACCCAAATTGTTAAATACCGAAATATTTACAGTTTCCGGATTTGAAAGATAGAATGAAAGTGTCGAATTTTCGGTTAAAGGATTTGGATAAACCTGGATGCCTTTGCCTGATAATTCGGTAATTCCTGTGCAATTATCAACATAAACCGGCTGGGTAGAAGAATTTTCACAACCAATTTCATCCTGATAGGTGTAAGTAATTGTGTGTGTTCCTACACCGGCAGTTTCGGGATAAAACCATCCGTCAACGACGCCCGGGCCTGAGTATTCGCCACCGGTAGGTGTTGCCTGTGTAAGTTCCTGCGCTGGCCAGTAAGTGCACATATCTGGTATTGACGCGAAGTTAATCTGTGGGGCACCAAGAACATTGATGTAATCAGCACGGGTAAAAGTATTGCTGTTGGTTCCGTTAGAAACGGTCAGCGATACATCATAAGCGCCTGCATTGGCAAACGTAACACTTGGGTTTTGAGCTGTTGAAGTTGCAGGACTGCCACCTTCGAAAGTCCATTGCCATGAAGTGATGTTAGGTGCTGAATAATCATTAAAAGCAGTGGTAAATCCATCGCAGGAAACATTGGTTTCGGCTCCGAAATTCGACATGGTGTAACCAATCATATCGGTAACTTCCTGATAAGCAAAAGTTCCGTTGGCACCAATGGTTGTCATGGTGGTGTTGATTTTGGCTCTCAAAGTATAAAAACCGGTAATTCCGTTGCCGCCGGCATCATTCCAGATAAAACGATGGGCACCTGTTCCGGTTAAATACATCGTATCTTTCATCTGAAGGTTAGGCTGGGTAAACGGGCCGCCTGATTCGATTACAGTACCTGTTGCATCTACAAGTTGATAGGTAGTTTCCTGTGGGTTATTATCTGTTTTAAAGATGAGGACAAGCATCGTTTGTACAACTTCAGGATAAACTGCATCAAATGCCTGGGTGTCGTTTGAAGGATTATTATCAACATTGCCATTTGGATCGGACAAGGAAACAACAACATTGTTGGTGTTTTTTAACGGGAATGTAAATTCAGGAACTTTAAACATGCTTTTGTCAGTATAACTCAGCGATCCGGTCCATGGATAGGAGTAAACCAATTCGTCATTAACTGTAAAATTGATGTTACATGAAGTTAATATCTGAGCGCCTTTATTTTTAATCGTAATTTCTGGAGAAAGTGCGCCAACACTTAATTGTACCGGAAGATTATGAACTTCCAGAAGTTCGGCATCAAGGTCAAACAAAGGAGTATTCATTGTTTTTTTTGTTCCCTGAAGAATTTCTTTGCCGGTATCATTTTGCACAAAAGCAATCAGTTCGCAGTTTTCTTTAACCCAGGTAGCCCCAAGTGTAAAAGGAAGAACAATAGTTTGTGAGTTTCCACTTGTGAAATTTAATACAGTTCCGTTTTGGTCAGGCATCATATCACGTACCACATTATTAAGCACCGACATTCCCTGCCAGTTGTAAGGAATAGCAGTTTCGGTTAATAAAACGCGAAGTTTGAGGTTGGTAGCCGAGGAGGTGCCAACTTTTGTTACTACTACAGTTGCTTCGTAGTTGTTTCCGCTAACCAGGGCATACGAAAGGTTAATGGTGAAATCACTCAAAATGGCAATGCGTTGGTTATAGAGCGGCAAGTAAGCGCTATAGTTTGATGCGCTTGATCCACCTCCGCCAACCTGTGTAAGTATTCCGTCAACTTTTGTGGTTGGATAGCTGCTAATACTGTAATAGGGTGCACGTGCATTGGTTTCGGCAGTATAAAATAAAGGAATGCTGAAAGCACTGGTATGATACTTTGCAACGGCAACTTCAAGGCCATTCTCAAGCATGGTAGCTGCACCATTTGCGGCTGCAGGGCAGTATGGGCAGTTAACGCCGGTAAAGATTTCAAAAACAACTTTATCGCGTGGAACCTGATCGCGGTTGAGCTGTTGAGCATTTAAAAATGCAACGAAGAAAAACAAACTCATGAACAGAAAAGTAACTTTTTTCATAGATTTTCGATGTGTGTTTAATGAATGTAATGATTTGATTATGTTTTGATTTATGAAAAATAAGCCGAATAAATAAAAAACTTTAATAAGTTGGCGAATTTAGTAAAATATTTTTTAAAGTGATTTATTTAAAAATTTGCCAAAAAAAATCCGCTCTTAATGCATTATTTAGCAGACTTCAAAATCTTTAAAAGTTGCCTAATTAATTACTGTAAATTTCTCAGTGATCTGATCCTGACCAATGTTGACTTTTACAAAATAAACCCCTTTATCCAGGCCTTTGGTGGCAAGCTCGAAATCATAAATGCCTGGATTCATCATTCCTTTATCGGTTTTATTGATCAACTGCCCAACCGAATTAAAAATTTCGATGGTCACAGATTTGCTTTCGAGCAACGAAAATGATACGAAGCCCTGGTTAATCACAGGATTTGGGTAAACCGAAATTTCGACAGGTTTCTCAAATTCTTCAACAGCAACGGTTGCATCAACATCAAATTGGGAGAATGCCATGCTGCCAAAGCTGGTGCCCGAAATAATCTGGATGTTTCCACCATAAAAAAGTGCAAAAAATCCGGGAATTGCAAGGCCATTGTTTCCGGAGTCGTGAATTGTAAAAATATGGCAGTCTGATTCTTCAAAAACGAAAGTTTCCTGAATTAAGGCTCCTGACTGGGTGTAAGGTCCGCCCGAAAAAAGAATACTACCTGCAGAATTGGTAATTTCCCAGGTCGTTTCCTGAGGATTAGTATCCAATTTTAACATGAGTTTAACCGCGTTAGGCGTAACAACTGCTGCATTAAATGTTTTTGAGATGGTGTCGTTTTGAAGGAATTGGTCAGTAGTACCATTTGGGTTTAATAAATAAACCACTGCTTCGTTGGCAGCATTTACCGAAAAACTGATCTCAGGCAAGGTGATTTCCTCAGAAGCCAGGTAAGTGAGATTGCCTGTCCAGGAGTAATTTTCAGGATTCTGACCATTTACATGATAAATAATATCAACGGAAGTGAGTGGATTCTGTCCAAAATTTGCCAGAACGACCTTTGGTATTATTTTGCCCATGCAGTTGGTCTCGCTCAGGTTTGATATTTTGGTAAGCGAAGCGTCGGTATCATAATAAGGGGCAAACATTTCGATACTGCTGTTTGCAGCTTGTTTAATACTTTTATTAATGGTGTTTTGAATAAATCCCACAACACCAAGTTCATCCATATTATAAATATTCTGGAGTTTCCATGAATGGGTAATAATCATGTAATCGCCACTTTGCCATGAATTTGGGAGATTTGTGCCGAGATGATCAGGAAGCATTTTTTTCATCACATCCGAAAAATTCTTTTCACCATTTGAGCCTGGTGGAGTGGCAAAATTGATATGTTTTTCGATAACAACAATCTGTGCTTTAAACGAACCCGAAACATTTTCGGCAGCCCTGATCCGCATGGTAACAAAAATGGAATCTTCGTTTACCGATAGCCTGTGAAACATGTCGATCTCGAAGGGAGAAGTAACGGCAGCATATTCGTTAATGATCGTTTGGTTGTATCCAGCCGGAGATCCGGGATAACCGAAACCCGAGCGGTTTTCGATAACTCCATCAATCATCGCTGTTGGGACGCCGTTTATTCCATAATAGGCAACCCTTGCAAGATTTTCGACCGTGTTGTGATTGTGCATTGGATCATAGCCTGGAAAATACCAATGATATTTTATAGCAGTGAGTTTATCGCGGTTTTGATTCAGGAGCAAATCAAAGGCTGGATTTTGAGCTGCACATGGCCCACATGATGCATTTGTTGCTTCTTCGATCAGAATCAGCCTTTGCGTTTGGCCGGATAGCATGGTGAACGAAATAGAAAACAGAAAGAATAGAAAAAAATGTCTCATAATTTTCATTATCAAATGGTATTAAATTTTGAATTAAAAATGCGCAAAGATAAAGATTTGTTGCAGAATGGAGGGATTTTCAAAGAGATACCTCAGAAACTACGATAATTCATTTCTTCTTTGTCCGTTTTATCATGCAAAAATTACTTAACAAACCTTAAAAGGTTTTCATTAAAAATGGGCATTGATTGTTTTTTTTTACTTTTGTTCAGGAAGAATTTATGACTATGCCGATCATTTTGGGGGAAATTCGAAAGATAGAGTCAGTTGTTTTATGATGAAAAGTTTCAATTTGTTGTCACTTAGGCAACTATATCTTCTTGTTTTCACGAAAGTTGGTTTTAATAATTAAAGTACTTTTGCACGATTTTTTATCAACAAATTTAAATATTAGAGGTATCGAAATTTTTACATTATGTCAATAAAATCTAAAACCACTGACCTCAAACGCAGAATGCGCGATGCGTTATCAGGAGGCGGAGTTGATGCTATCGAAAAGCAAAAAGCAACAGGTAAACTTACCGCCCGCGAACGAATAATCTCACTTCTCGATCCAAAATCCTTCCACGAATACGATTTGTTTGTTGAGCATGCTGCCAAGGATTTCGATATGGATAAAAAGTACTTGCCGGGAGATGGAGTAATCACCGGAACCGGTAATATCAGCGGGCATCCTGTGTGTATTTATGCTCAGGATTTTACGGTAGCAGGCGGTTCGCTGGGATACATGCACGCTAAGAAAATAACCAAGATCATGGATCACGCCCTAAAGTTAAAGGTGCCATTGATCGGGATTAACGACTCGGGAGGCGCCCGGATTCAGGAAGGGGTGAACTCGCTGGCAGGTTATGGTGAAATATTTTACCGCAATACCCTGGCTTCAGGAGTAATTCCGCAGATTTCGGTAATTCTCGGCCCTTGTGCCGGAGGTGCGGTGTATTCACCAGCATTAACCGATTTTGTATTTGTGGTTGATAAGATTTCCAAAATGTTCATCACCGGCCCGGAAGTTATTAAAACCGTTCTGGGCGAAGAAATTTCGATGGAAGAACTCGGTGGTGCCAGGGTACATGCCGAAATTACCGGAAATGCTCATTTCTTTGCCGAAAGCGAGCAGGAATGCTTCGATCAGATTAAGCAACTGGTGAGTTTTATCCCATGGAATAATGTTAAAAAGGCAGATTCCTTCCCGAAGAAAATGCCCAAAAGCCGGAAATACAAAATTGATGATATCATTCCTCCCGATTCAAAACAGCCTTACGATGTCAGGGACGTGATTAAAGCGATTGTTGATGATTCAGAATTTTTTGAAATTCAGGCATTGTTTGCAGCAAATATTGTCATTGGTTTTGCCAGGCTCGAAGGACAGACTATCGGTTTTGTGGCTAATCAGCCACTTGTACTTGCCGGAGTTCTCGATGTTGATTCATCCGACAAAGCCGCCCGTTTTATCAGGTATTGCGATGCTTTCAACATTCCGCTTTGCACATTGGTTGACCTTCCGGGATATTTACCAGGTGTTGAGCAGGAACATGCCGGTGTAATCCGTCATGGAGCAAAAATTCTATATGCCTATTCCGAAGCAACAGTTCCAAAAATTACCCTCATCATGCGTAAAGCATACGGCGGCGGATACATCGCCATGTGCTCCCACCACCTTCGCGCCGATTTTGTTTTTGCATGGCCAACTGCCGAAATTGCTGTTATGGGGCCAGAAGGCGCTGCAAATATTATCTTCCGAAAGGAAATTACTACTGCCGAAAATCCTGATGAAGTAAGAAAGCAGAAAATTAAAGAATACAAGAAAAAGTTTGCTAATCCATACGTAGCAGCCGCTTACGGTTATATTGATGCAGTTATCGAACCTTCCGAAACAAGGCATTTCCTGTGTCATGCGCTTGAAATTTCGAGCAATAAGACCGAAATTCATCCAAGTAAAAAACACGGAATTCCCCCGTTTTAATCAATTTCATCAAATTAAAAATTTTTCAAGATGATAACAGACGATCAATCCTCACAAATGAGGTCAATCATGCTGGACGATGTGAGGTATCGCACAACTTTTACACGAAAGCATGCCGAAAAAAAACCTTACAGTCCGCCAAATCTTAAATTAATTAAGGCTTTTATCCCGGGAACCATCCGAGCTGTTTATGTAAAAAAAGGTTCTAAAGTTAAGGCACAGGACAAATTACTCATCCTCGAAGCCATGAAAATGAACAACATTATTCTGGCTCATATTGATGGAGTTATTAAAGAAGTTCATGTTACTATTGGCAGCACTGTGCCCAATCATGGAGTACTCATCGAATACGAATAGATTTTTTAAAAATTAAAAGATAACCGGTTCAGATTTTGTTTGATCCGGTTAATTTTTTTAGGAGCGACGGCAAAACTTCCTTATTCGTTCGCTCAATAAAATCAAGGATTTCGTCGCGTCCCATGGCGGTTTTTGAGGATGTAACGTAAATTGGAGGCAATTCCTCCCAGTTTTTGTGAAGTTCCTTTTTATAGATACTCAGGTTTTTTTCGGCTTCCGTTTTGCTGAGCTTATCATATTTCGTAAAAACCAGGCCTAACGGTAATTGGCTTTCGCCAAAATTATCAATGATTTCTCGGTCATTATTTTGAGGAGGAATTCTCAGATCAATCAGAACAAAGGTAAAAACCAGGTTTTCGCGGTTTACCAGATAATCTTCGATCATTATCTTCCATTTTTCGCGGCTTTTCTTCGAGGTTTTAGCATATCCATAACCCGGAAGATCCACAAGATACCATTCTTCATTAATTAGAAAATGATTAATGAGTTGGGTTTTTCCGGGGCTTACCGAGGTTTTTGCCAGGCCTTTATGGTTGCTCAGCATATTGATGAGCGAAGATTTTCCAACATTGGAGCGGCCAATAAATGCATATTCCGGAATAATTGGCGGAGGACAACTTTTGTAGTTTGAGTTGCTAACAACGAATCGGGCTTCTTTTACGAGCATTTTTTTGGTACTCCTTATTTAATAGGTAAAGAAAATTCATTACAATAACCTTATGTTGGTTTTTCGGTGAGATGACGGTCTTTCTTTTCGTCGAAAATGTCAGGGATTGTAATCATGATCCCGGTTTCTTCAACTTCACCAAAACTTTCGTTTGCAGATGTTCCGAAAGTCTTCATGGTCGATGAAAGGTTCATGTAAGCATTCACAAGTGGTGGGATAGATTCGCCTTGTTTTCTTACAAATTGCTGCAAAATTTTGTAATTATCATCATAATTCTGTCCGCTAAACAATTGATTGAAGAAATCCGGGTTAGTCCGCTGAGATAATGGTTTATGCGGTCTGACAAGGTTTTCATGGTCGGGAAAGAATTTATTTAAGAAGAATAAAATCGCCTCACGGGCCAATAAATCAGCTTTATTGTACATGGTAATTTTTCCAAAAAAATAGTCGGCATCCTTGTTTTGCATGATGATAGCGCCTAATCCGTCCCAAAGGTTGTCGAGCGAATACATCCCTTTACGCATATTTTTGGCCGGTTGATAATCCGGTTGAACGAATGAGCGCCCTAACTCAATTGTTAAAGGAAGATATTCCTGAATAAATTTTTCGGAATACCAAAAAAGTTTGGATGTTGGGGTTTTTACTACGCCATGTTCATTTTTATCGAGGTATTTACAATGGATAAAGCGATAACCACCCACAATTTCCTGATCTTCCGGATTCCACACCAGCAACTGTTTAAAAGGATTTTCGCCGAGATCGTAACTGTCGATGTCGGTACTTTTTCCTGTACCACCCCCGGCATCACGAAACGAAATTTCGCGAAGCCTCCCGATTTCCTGCATTACATTGGGGGCATTATTATTATCAATAATAAAAAGCTTTTTTTTTCCGAAATTGGTGTTTCGAACAAAGGTCGTTTCATTAAGCTCGGCGAGTAAAAGTGATCTTTCAACTTTAGGAATAATTTCTTCCATAACTATAAATTTCTAAGATGTTGATAACAAAAAAGATAATCAGTCTATTTCAAATTTTTCATTACAACCAAGGGCATAAACCTTTTGCCTGATGATATTTGCCCATTGGTTGTGCGAATGCCTTTTATCAAATGTTTGATACGATATTGGTTTGCCAAAAGTTATTGTTATCGTTTTATCCTTTTGATTGTACATTTCGTCAACCAGGTAAAGCATCTCAATATTTGCCTTTAGCCTGAGATTTTTTCTCAGGTTTGCAAAGTTGTAAAAAAAATTGGAGTTTCTGCCATCAATATGCACCGGAATAATGTCTCTTTTGAATTGAATTGCTTTTGTAAGAAAGGTTTTCTTCCATTCCAGATCCATGATTATTCCTTTTTGCTTGCGCGATACCAATCCTGCAGGAAAGTAAAGCAACAATGCTTCCGATTCAAAGGTCTGGTTGAAGAGTCTGATATTATCAGCATTGCTTCCATGCTTGTTGACCGGGATAAAAAGTTCTTTCAGATTAGGGAGGTTCATCAAAAGGTCATTTACCGGAAACAAAAAATCTTTTCTTCGTTTGCTAACCTCCTGCATCAAAGCCATTCCGTCGAGTCCGCCAAGCGGATGATTGGACGCGATGATGTACCTGCCGCTCTCAGGGAGGTTTTCGATACCAACACTTTTTACAATCACTCCGAAATCCGCTAAGATGGCATAAAGAAAATCAACACCAAATTTATCACGATTACTGTAAATCGCATGGTTAAGCTCATCCTGGTGAATAACTCTTTTGAGGTATGAAATGAGAAATCCCGGCAATAATTTAGCCATTTTTGGGTTTTTCTCCTTGAAAATCTTTTCGAGATCGATGAAATTTTTAGAAATTTCAATTTCCCGGATCGATGATTTTTGATTTTCCATGAATTATCTTTGTAACAAGTTATGCAAAGTTAGCCAATATGGATTAATATGAGCAAAATTGTTGATTTTTGAGTGCTGAAATGATGAAAAAAGTAAGGATGTGCTGAAAAAACTGATGCCAGTCGTTCATTTATTTTGGATGACCAGCAGCTATTAGCGATCTTCTAAAACCTTATAATATTAGGGCTTCTGCCCATTTTTTTAAATACTGTGGTGGGAAAATGTGGGGAAAGTTATTAACAATGTGGTAAAATTTGCAAATGTTATTCTATATTTGTCCATTAAAAGTTAACAGGCAATGTTTAGTTTATTTTCGACTTACGAATGTAAAATTGATGATAAAGGAAGGGTACTACTCCCTACCAGGCTCAAAACAGAGCTTGCACCTTACATTGCCGAAGAATTCATTTTAAAAAGAAGCGTTTTTGATGGTTGTCTTGAGTTTTGGCCAAAAAGTGAGTGGGAAAAAGAGACTGCCGAAATTAGCAAACTTAACCGGTTCAATCGCCAGAATGTGGAATTTATCCGGAAATATGTCGCAGGTTTAAAAACTGTTGAATTGGATGGTACCGGACGATTGTTGATCCCCAAAGATTTAATTGCTTTTGCCGGCATCGAAAAAGATATCGTGATTTCAGGGGTTGGCGATAAGGTAGAAATTTGGGATAAAGTTAAGTATGAAGCTTATTTGAAGAGTGGTGAAGATTTCGAGCCATTGGCTGAAACAGTGATGGGTAGTTTAAAAAACCAAACTACATAAAATATGTACCACCAACCAGTAATGCTTAACGAAACCATTGAGGGACTTGCAATCAGGCCCGGAGGTATTTATGTTGACGTAACTTATGGTGGAGGCGGTCATTCGGCAGTTATTCTTGAAAAACTTGTCGGAGGCCGGTTAATCGCATTTGATCAGGATTTGGATGCGATGGCAAATAAAATTGATGATCAGCGACTCACATTAATAAATCATAATTTCAGGTTTTTGAAGAATTTTTTGAAATATCATGATGCGATGCCTGTTGATGGCATTTTAGCCGATCTTGGTGTAAGTTCACACCAGTTTGATGTAGCCGATCGTGGTTTTTCGTTAAGGTTTCCCGGAAAACTCGATTTACGGATGAACCGTCAGCAGGGGAAAACAGCGCAACATGTGCTTAATGAATATCCTCTGGATGACCTTGTAAAAATTTTTAGAGAATACGGCGAATTAAACAATGCCTGGGCCATTGGTAACGCCATCGTAAAAGCCAGGGAAACAAAGCCGTTGGTGCGTTTTGAAGATATTCAGGCTGTTTTGATGCGTTTTGCCCCTGTAGCGAAGGACATAAAATTTTTCGCAAAAATTCTTCAGGCGTTGCGTATCGAAATCAACGAAGAACTCGAAGCACTCAAAGAGTTTCTTACCCAGGCTGCCGGGGTATTAAAGCCAGGTGGAAGGCTGGTTGTAATGAGTTATCATTCGCTGGAGGACCGGCTGGTAAAGAATTTTATCAAGACCGGAAATTTTGAAGGAACTGTTGAGCAGGATTTTTATGGAAATGTGAAGTCAACTTTTAATGTCATCACCCGGAAGCCTTTGGTTCCGCAGGAAAAAGAGCTCGAATTGAATAGCAGGTCGAGAAGTGCAAAATTAAGAATTGCCGAGAAACTTTAATACAGCCAAAATGAACAGGCCAATCAACAATATCAGACAAAGTACAGAAGCAATCCCGGGTACAAAGCGAAAAAGCAGCCTCGGCCGTGGAATGGCCAGCAGCATCAGGGTGGTTTTGGATGGTTCTTTTCTTACCTGGAAAAGTTTCACCCAATGGATTTTGTTTGTCGTTTTTCTGGCATTTCTTGGCTTGGTTTATATTGGAAATAACCATCTTGCCGAAAAAAAAATCCGTGAAACCGATCGAATTAACATCAGGATCAAGGAACTGAAATTTGATCACATGTATCGAAAATCACAGCTTACCGAAGTAACAAGGCAATCATTTATTGGTGAACAACTCACCGAAACAGGAATTAAAGCTTCCATCGATCCGCCTAATAAAATATTTATAAACTCCACAAATCAAAGCCATGAAACAGTCAAATAGCACAAAGCCGGCTCATACCGAGGGACCTGGCCGTGAAGTGATGCAGCGGGTTTATGTGGTATTCGTTTTCGTTTTTTTCTTTGGCGTTGCCATTGTTGGACGGGCAATTTACATTCAGATTTTTGATGGGCCTCTTCTAAAAAAAATGGCACTCGATCAAGAGTTTAAATTTTTTGACAGCGAAGCCATCAGGGGGAATATTTATTCATGCGATGGCAATTTGCTCGCAACTTCAATCCCTGTTTACGAAATCAGGATGGATGCAGCTTCTGAATTAATACCTGCAAAGCTTTTTGCCGATAGTGTTAATTACCTGGCCAAAGGACTGTCGAAATTATTTGGCGATAAAAGCCAGTCGGACTATAACCAAATGCTTGTAAAAGCCAGAACCGAAGGAAACCGGTTTTTAAAAATCAAGACCAATGTTACCTACGACCAGTTGCGGGTCCTGCGTAAACTCCCGATTTTTTCGCGTGGAAAATATTCCGGCGGACTCATTGCTTTAAGGCAAAATCGCCGGGAATATCCATACGATATGCTTGCCAGGCGTACAATTGGTTTCTCACGTCCCGAAGATTCGATTTTTGTTGGCCTCGAAGGTTATTATAACAGCTATCTCGAAGGTAAAAAGGGGAGAGAACTCCGCCAGCGCATGGCAAATGGTGCATGGAAACCTGTTGATAGCGAAAATAATATTGATCCTCAGAACGGAAAAGATATTGTAGCAACCATTGATAGTTATTTGCAGGATGTAGCCGAAAGCTCCCTGTTGAAACATCTGAAATTTCATAATGCCGATCAGGGTACTGTGATCTTGATGGAAGTGACTACCGGTGACATCAAGGCCATTGCAAATTTACAGCTCGATAAAAAAGACGGTCAATACAAAGAAATTTATAACATGGCCGTGGGCTGGGCCTTTGAGCCTGGTTCAACATTTAAACTGCCATCAATGATGGTGGCAATGGAAGATGGCGCAATCGACCGGACCAAACAGGTTTTTATCGGTGGTGGCTCGATTAAATATGGATTTCTCACCATAACTGATAGTCACCAGGTAGGAACTACCGGCTGGAGCACACCACTCGAAATATTTGCCGAATCATCCAATGTCGGAGTATCTAAAATTATTTATGATAATTATAAAGACAATCCTTTGGCATTTATTGACGGCCTCAAAGATATGCACCTGGCCGACAGCCTGGGAATTGATGTCCCCGGCGAAGTTCAGCCAAAACTTGGTAACCCTGCCAGCACTTCCTGGTCGATAGGCTCGTTGCCATCGAAATCGATTGGTTACGAATTAACCATAACCCCGCTTCAATTGCTTACTTTTTATAACGCAGTTGCAAACAATGGTGTAATGGTGCGGCCAAAATTTGTTAAGGAAATCCGCGATGCAGGTCAGTCTATCCAAAAAATTGACACACACATTTTGGCTTCTTCAATTTGTTCGGACAAAACCATTGCTTTAGCACGCAGATATCTCCAGGAGGTTGTCGAAACCGGCACAGGTCACGGCATCTGGGATTCGTTGTACACCATAGCCGGAAAAACCGGTACTGCCAGAATCGTCGAAAACAAGATGTATGTCAACAAATACAATGCATCGTTTATCGGTTATTTCCCTGCCGACAGACCCAAATATTCATGTGCTGTGGTTATCAACAAACCCAATGGCGGGCAATATTACGCAAGCCAGGTTGCAGCACCGGTATTTAAAGAAATTGCCGATGTAGTTTATTCGATGGAACTGGATATTCATCCACAGGAGACATCGGGTTATGTTAATAACATGACTGCCAGTCTGCCTTTTATCGCCGAAGATTCGCTGCTCGTTGTGTATGGTTTAAATCCTAAAGGTGTCGATATCAGCAGTGTAAACTTCAGCCATCCAATGTCGGTAAACGATTCGATTATTTTGCCGCGGGTACCGGATTTGACCGGACTTGGCGCAAGGGATGCAATCTTTCTTCTCGAAAGTCTTGGATTAAAGGCAGAGGTTGCCGGTCGCGGGTTTGTTATAGATCAGTCAATAAAAGCCGGGATGACTTATCGCGAAGGCGAACAGATTAAATTAACATTAGAAATTTAATAAGAACAGATTTTGGCCAGGTTATTAAACGACATATTGACAAATGTAAAGGTTTCCGAAGTTTCCGGTAGCCTTGAACTGAGCATCGAAGGCATCAATTTCGATTCGCGCCTGGTTGCCAGGGGCGATGTGTTTGTTGCTGTGGCAGGTGTTCATGTTGATGGTCATCAATATATTGGTGCAGCCATCGAAAAAGGCGCTGTTGCTGTTGTTTGTCAGAATATTCCTGAAGGTTTCGGAGGGGTTGCCACATTTATTAAGGTTGCCGATCCGGGTGAAGCTTTGGGATTGATGGCTTCGGTATTTTTCGAAGAGCCTTCCTCAAAAATGAAGGTTGTTGGTGTTACGGGCACAAATGGCAAAACCACAACAGTTTTTCTTCTTTATCAACTGTTTAATGCGCTGGGTTATAAATCTGGATTGCTTTCGACCATCGAAAACCGGATTGGAAATCAAATCATCAAATCGTCGCATACTACTGCCGATGCCCTGCAGATCAATCAAAATCTTAAAATGATGGCCGACCAGGGCTGCGAATATTGTTTTATGGAAGTCAGCTCTCACGCTATCGACCAAAACCGTATCGCTGGTTTGAAGTTTCATGGGGCTGTTTTTACTAACATTACCCACGATCATCTCGATTATCATCTGACTTTCGAAAATTATATCAAGGCTAAGAAAAAATTCTTCGATTTGCTTCCTGCAACGGCCTTTGCACTTGTAAATACTGATGATAAAAACGGCATGGTGATGTTGCAAAACACCAGTGCCAAAAAGGTTACATCAGCAATAAAAAGCGTAGCCGATTTTAAGGCTAAAATTATCGAGAACCGTTTTGATGGGCTCGAATTACGGATTAACGGGAAAGATATCTGGTCGAAACTGGTGGGTACTTTTAATGCCTACAATCTTTTGGCGGCTTACTCGGTGGCTATTTTAGACGGCCAGGAAGAGGAAGAAGTGTTAACAGCCTTAAGTGGCCTCAACCCGGTTGAAGGCCGTTTTCAGGTTGTCCCTTCAAATAATGGAATTGTAGCCATTGTCGATTATGCCCACACGCCTGATGCATTGAAAAATGTGCTTCAAACCATCAACGATGTCCGCGATGGAGATGAACAGATTATCACGATTATTGGCGCAGGCGGCGATCGCGACAAGCTTAAAAGACCAGTTCTGGCCAAGGTTGCCTGCCAGATGAGCGACAAGGTTATTCTTACTGCCGATAACCCACGTACCGAAGATCCCGAGATTATCCTCGACGAAATGGAGGCTGGCCTTGATGTTATCTTGAAAAGGAAGGCTGTAAGAATCAGCAACCGCCGTGAAGCCATCAAAACGGCTTGCATGATTGCTGTTAAGGGCGATATTATTTTGGTTGCCGGAAAAGGCCACGAAACTTACCAGGAGATCAAAGGAGTAAGGCATCATTTTGATGATAGAGAAATATTAACCGAATTTTTAAACACCATTTAACTTCTAAAAGCTGATGTTGTACTATTTGTTTGGATATTTGGATGAAACTTTTAATTTTCCGGGAGCCGGGATGTTTCAATACATCTCGTTTCGGGCGGGGATGGCTGTGATTACTTCACTGGTTATTTCGCTGCTTTTCGGAAAATCACTCATCGAATATCTTCATAAAAAACAAATTGGCGAATCAATCCGCGACCTTGGCCTTGAGGGGCAGATGCAAAAACAGGGAACCCCAACCATGGGCGGCTTAATCATTCTCGGAGCCATCTTAATCCCAACCTTACTTTTTGCCCAACTACTCAATATCTACATCATCATCATATTAATTTCGACAGTCTGGCTTGGTTTGATTGGTTTTATTGACGATTACATCAAAGTTTTCAGAAAAGATAAAAAAGGGCTTGCCGGGAAATTTAAAATCCTCGGACAGGTCACCATCGGGCTTTTTGTAGGATTAACCATGTATTATCATCCCGGAATTGTGGTTCGTGAAAAGATGCCCAACAAAACCTACATCGAGGCCAGCGAAACCGCCGACCCGGGCAGGTTAAGCGAAATCCCGAATTTGTTCGAAAAAGAAGGCTCAAAATCAACAAAGTCAACCATTCCTTTTGTAAAAAACAACGAATTTGATTATTCAATTTTTTTAAGCTGGCTCGGCGAAGGCTATGAAAAATGGACCTTCCTGATTTTTATCCCGATCATTATTCTGATTATTACTGCGGTATCGAACGGGGCAAATCTCACCGATGGCATGGATGGACTGGCAACAGGCACCTCCGCCATTGCAGCTTCAACGCTGGCGGTTTTTGCCTATGTTTCGGGTAATATCTTTTTCGCAAATTATCTCAACATCATGTACATTCCCAATACCGGCGAGCTGGTTGTTTTTATCAGTGCCGTGGTTGGTGCATGTATCGGGTTTTTATGGTACAACTCGTATCCTGCGCAGGTTTTTATGGGCGACACCGGTTCACTGGCGCTTGGTGGCATCATCGCCGTTTTCGCCATAATGCTCCGTAAAGAGTTGCTCATTCCGATTTTTTGCGGAATTTTCCTTGCCGAAAATGCATCTGTTGTTTTGCAGGTCGGCTACTTTAAATATTCCCGTAAAAAGTATGGCGAGGGAAGGCGAATTTTCAAGATGGCGCCGCTGCATCATCATTATCAGTTGATGGGTTATAAAGAGCCAAAAATTGTTCAGCGGTTTTTTATCGTCGGGATTATCCTGGCGGTTTTTACGGTAATTACTTTGAAGATACGATAAACGGAGGATTGAAATTGCCAAAGCGGATAGCCATATTGGGAGCAGGTGAGAGTGGGGTAGGAGCGGCGATCCTGGCACAGAAAAAGGGTTTTGAGGTTTTTGTTTCGGATAAAGGAATAATAGAAGAAAAGTATAAAAAAGTTCTTTCACAGTTTGAAATCAGGTTTGAAGAGGGGAAACATACCGAAGAACTGATTCTCGATGCAGGCGAAATTATCAAAAGCCCGGGAATACCCGATCGTGCCGAAATTGTTTTGAATGCCGTCAGAAATGGAATTCCGGTAATTTCCGAGATTGAGTTTGCGGGTCGCTTTACCAACGGAAAAAAGATTTGCATCACCGGCAGCAACGGTAAAACCACAACTACATTAATGATCTGGAATATTCTTAAAAATGCAGGTTTGGATGTGGCTTTGGGTGGAAATATCGGTAAAAGTTTTGCCTGGCTACTAGCGGAGCAAGATCACGATTACTGGGTTTTGGAAATCAGTAGCTTTCAGTTGGACGGGATGTTTGATTTTAAAGCGGATATCGCGGTTTTGCTCAATATTACGCCCGATCATCTCGACCGGTACGACAATGATTTTGGAAAATATGCTGCCTCAAAGTTCAGGATTATCCAAAACCAAACGGACGCCGACGCTTTTATTTATTGGCTCGATGATCCGGTAATTGCCGAAGGAATCAAAAAATACAACCCAAAGGCACGCCGCTATCCTTTTTCGATTACCCAAAATATTGGCCGGCAAGGAGCTTACCTGATTACAAACGAAACGGATTTTTTAAAAAGCAGAATTTGTATCAAAACAAATAACGATATCATGGAAATGATCTTACAGGAGATGACATTACGGGGAAAACACAATGTTTACAATTCGACGGCTGCGGCTGTTTCGGGTCGTTTGCTCGAAATCCGCAAGGAAAGCATCAAGCAAAGCCTTGCCACTTTTCAGGGAGCCGAACATCGTCTCGAATTTGTGGCAAGAATTAGAGGCGTTGATTATATCAACGACTCGAAAGCTACAAACGTAAATTCTACCTGGTACGCCCTCGAAGAAGCCACCAGGCCTGTGATATGGATTGCCGGCGGGCAGGACAAGGGCAACGATTATACGGTTTTATTGCCGCTTGTTAAGGCAAAAGTTAAAGCAATCATCTGTCTTGGTGTTGATAATGCCAAGATTCATAAGGCTTTTCAGCCCCATATTCCGATAATTTTTGATGCTGGTTCTGCTGAAGAGGCTGTTCAACTGGCTTACAAAATTGCCGATAAAGACGAAATCGTTCTGCTTTCGCCAACCTGTGCCAGTTTCGATCTTTTTTTGAATTATGAAGATCGGGGAACGCAGTTTAAGAAGGCTGTTTTTAACCTTTAATATTTTATTTTAAAATTTAGTAAATCATGAACAACGAGCAACTTAAAGGAGACAAGGTAATCTGGATAATAGCGATCATTTTATCGGTGTTTTCGTTATTGGCAGTTTACAGTTCCACCGGCTCGCTTGCTTATCGCACACAGGGCGGCAACACCGAATTCTTCCTGTTTAAGCAGTTTTTTATCGTGTTGCTGGGGATTGGTTTGATGTATGCAGCGTACAGAGTTCCGTACAATTATTTCTCGCGCATTGCCCAGTTTCTGTTTTATTTTTCGATACCCATGTTGCTTTTTGCGATTTTCTTCGGACCTGAAATTAACGGCGCCCGACGCACCATTTTTGTTCCCGGCACCGGCCTTACTTTTCAGCCAAGCGACCTTGCAAAACTCGCATTGATTATGTACATGGCGCGGTTTCTCTCGAAACACCAGGAAGAAATCACGGATTTTAAAAAAGGGTTTATGCCCATTCTCATCAGGATTATCATTATCACTTTATTAATTCTGCCTGGAAGTTTATCAACAGCAGCCATTGTTTTTGTAACGAGCATGATCATGCTTTACATGGGAAGAGCCAGTTTTAAACACCTCGCTGCATTGGTCGGTGTTGGTCTGGCCGCCTTTGGTCTTTTGCTGATGATTGCTTTTGTTGCTCCAAAGGTTTTACCCCGCGCCGAAACATGGAAGAACCGCATTGTCCATTTTATTTATCCTGACGATGAACAGAATAATCAGGTGTTACAGTCGAAAATTGCAGTAGCCAGTGGAGGATTTTTTGGAAAAATGCCCGGAAACAGCACCCAGCGGAATTTTCTTCCTCACCCATATTCCGATTTTGTTTACGCTATTATCATCGAGGAATATGGCATGGCTGGCGGCGTGACCATCGTTTTGATGTATCTGATTTTATTTTTCAGGGCATTAAAAATTGCCAGGCGATGCGATTTGAAATTTGGCAGTTTCCTGGTTATCGGAATCAGTTTTCTGCTGGTTTTCCAGGCCATGATTAATATGGGCGTGGCTGTAAATCTCCTTCCGGTTACAGGCCAGACGCTGCCTTTTGTTTCGATGGGAGGAACGTCGTTCTGGTTTACCTGTCTGGGAATAGGGATGGTTTTAAGTGTGAGCCGTGCCGTACCCGAAAGTCAAAATGCACCCGAAAATGTGAAATATGCAGCAGCCTGAAATTAAAATATTGATCTCCGGAGGAGGAACCGGTGGCCACATTTTTCCGGCCATCGCCATTGCCGACGCCATTAGGCGTAAATCCGGCAGGGCCGATATTTTATTTGTGGGCGCTAAAGGACGCATGGAAATGGATAAAGTTCCAATGGCCGGCTATCCCATCGAAGGACTGTGGATAAGCGGTTTCCAGCGCAATTTTACTTTAAAGAATTTGCTGTTTCCGCTAAAATTGGCGGTAAGCCTGATAGAATCAGGAAAAATCATCAACAGGTTTAAACCTGATGTGGTGGTTGGTGTTGGCGGTTATGCCAGCGGTGCAATTTGTAAAATGGCCGTAAAAAAGCATATTCCCGTGGTTTTGCAGGAGCAGAATTCGTTTCCGGGAATTACCAATAAATTGCTCGCAAAAGATGCCGCTAAAATTTGTGTGGCTTATGATGGGATGGAAAGATATTTCCCCATCGATAAATTGATAAAAACCGGAAATCCGGTGCGAAAAAATATGATCGACGTGGCAGGCAAACGCAACCAGGCTTTTGAGTTTTTTAAACTGGATAAATCCAAACCAGTTGTTTTTATTGTTGGAGGAAGCCAGGGCGCCAAAGCCATCAACGAAGCGATCGATGAAAATCTGGGTCTTTTTGTCCGGAATAATCTTCAACTTATTTGGCAGACCGGCAAATTGTACATCGAAAGGGCTAAATCAGCCATCAGCGAAAAAATTGATGCTGGTTTACAAAAGTCCACTCTTGCTGTCGATTTTATCGAACGCATGGATCTGGCCTACGCTGCCGCTGATATTGTGGTTTCGAGAGCTGGCGCCATTGCCATTTCTGAACTGTGTGCCGTTGGAAAACCCTGCATATTTGTGCCATTGCCCACTGCTGCCGAAGACCATCAAACCAAAAATGCTTTGGCTTTGGTCGGAAAGCAGGCTGCAATTCATCTTCCAAACCACGAGGTTTTGCAAAAACTTGGTGCGCTGGTGTTGGATCTTGCAAAAAATGAATCGAAAAGAACTGAGCTATCCGCCAATATTCAAAAGCTGGCATTGAGCAACTCGGATGATAAAATTGCTGACGAAATAATCAAAATAGCCGTGAAATAAAATGGTATTCAAAAACTTTGATAATATCTTTTTTGTAGGAGCAGGAGGCATCGGAATGAGTGCCCTGGCCCGCTATTTCAGGCTGATCGGTAAATCGGTTGCCGGCTACGACCGTACAAATACACCGCTCACCAAAAAATTGGCCAACGAAGGTATTCAGGTGTTTTTTGATGACGATCCTGCGCTGATTCCTTCAAACTTTAAAAATGCTTCATCAACGCTGGTAATCTTAACTCCGGCAGTGAAGGCTGAAAACAAGGTTTATCAATATTTTAGTAATAATGGCTTCGAAATTTTAAAACGTTCGGAGATTTTAGGAAAGATCACCGATGAATATTCGACAATTGCTGTTGCCGGAACACATGGCAAAACCACTGTTTCGACCATGATTGCACATCTTTTAACCCAATCAAAAATTAGTTGCACGGCTTTTTTGGGAGGGATTTCAAAAAATTACGGAACCAATTTCCTGTTTTCTGATAAATCAAAATTTGCTGTTGCCGAAGCTGACGAATTCGACCGGTCGTTCCTGCGGCTTCACCCGTTAATGGCGGTAATTACTTCGGCTGATGCCGACCATCTGGATATTTATGGGTCGGCCTCCGAAATGAAAGATGCGTTTTCTGCCTTTGCCAGCATGGTAAAACCAGAGGGCTTTTTATTGGTTAAAAAAGGATTGAATTTGAATTTGGATGGAGTTAAAGCCAGCGAAACACTAACCTATTCGCTCGACGATAGTTCGGCTGATTTTTACGCATCAAACATCATTACCAAAGCCGATACAGCTACTTTTGATCTCCATTTTAAAGGTGTTAAAATTGCTGGTTTAAAGCTCGGAATTTCAGGATTGATGAATGTCGAAAATGCTGTGGCTGCCTGCACCTTTGCTTTAAAAACAGGAGTTTCGGAGGATGAGTTGCGGACAGGACTGACCGCATTTAAAGGGATAAACCGTCGTTTTGACCTTCAGTTTAAATCAGAAAAAATTACCTACATCGATGATTACGCGCATCATCCGGAAGAAATCAGGGCGCTTGTGAAATCGGTGAGATCCGTTTATCCCGGAAGGAAGATTACCGGAATTTTTCAGCCGCATTTATTCACCCGGACAAGGGATTTTCAGGATGGTTTTGCTGAAACGCTGAGCATGCTCGACGAAGTTATTATTTTGGATATTTATCCGGCTCGTGAAAAGCCCATCGAAGGGGTTACTTCAGAAATTATTTTTAACAAGATTACGAATCCCAATAAATATTTATGTTCAAAAACTGATTTGCTGGCAGCACTTGAGCAACGACATCCGGAGGTTTTGTTGACGATTGGCGCGGGAGATATCGACCAACTGGTGGGTGCAATTAAGGAATGGCTGACGGATAACCAAGACCAAAAAAGCCTTTAGTATGAAAAAAATACTGCAAATATCATTATGGTTGCTGCTCTTTGCCGGGGTAATAGTTATCACCGGCTTTGCAATCACCGAAAAAAAATCGGTAAAATGCACCAAGCTCGATGTTTTCGTAAACGATGTGCAGCCTATAACCTTCATCAATCAGACCGAAATTTACGGCATCATCCAGAATAATTTCGGCACATTGCCTGGCCAGCTTTTGAAAAACATCAACACTGGTCAGATCGAAAATATCCTTGAAAAGAATCCTTACATCGAGGACGCAAATGTTTATACCTCGCTGCTGGGTGAAATTACGGTTGATGTTACGCGCGAAAAACCGCTGGTGAGGATTATCAACAGTGTGAATGAGAGTTATTATTTGTCGCAGAATGGCAAACCGATGCCTGTAAAGGAAGGCTTTACTTACCGGGCGATTCTGGCTTCAGGCTTTATCAGCGACAATTACAGCAATATTATGTACCGGACGTTTTCATGTGATTCGGGTAATGTTGTTTGTAAAGATATTCTTTCAAAGATTCACCGGTTGGCCGGTGTGATCGAAAAAGATAAATGGCTCAACGAAGCTATCGCGCAAATTTACATAAACCAGGAAGGTGAAATTGAACTTGTGCCGGCAAAAGGCGATTTCCTCATTATTTTAGGCGGAGTCGAAGATATTGAAGTCAGGCTTGAAAACCTGAAGGCTTTCTATTGCGCAGGATTGCCAAAGTTTGATAAAGAGAAACTTGAAAGTATAAATCTTAAATTTAAGAACCAGGTAGTTTGTAAAAAATCTCAAAAAATATGGAATCAGGAAACATCATCGTAGGCTTGGATATCGGAACTACAAAAATTGCTGCTATCGTTGGCAGAAGGTCAGAACATGGTAAAATCGACATACTTGGTCACGGGAAAACCGAATCAATCGGTGTAAAGCGGGGTGTGGTGTCCAACATCGAAAATACTGTTCAATCAATAAAAACTGCTGTCGAGGAAGCCGAACAAAAATCGGGTGTCGAAATTAAATATGTTAATGTGGGCATTGCCGGCCAGCACATAAAAAGTGTGCAGCATCGAGGAAACATGATTCGCGAAAACGGTGAAATCGAAATCAGTCAAAATGATATCGACAGCCTGCTGCACAGCATGTATAATCTGAATATGAGTCCGGGCGAAGAAATTATTGATGTGATTCCGCAGGAATACATCGTCGATGGCGAAAAGGAAATCCGTCAGCCGGTTGGGATGCTTGGGAATAAGCTGGAGGCAAATTTTCACATCATCATTGGCCAGACAACTGCGGCTAAAAACATTTATAAATGCGTCAAAAAAGCCGGATTAGAAGTCGTTGATCTGATTCTGGAACCCATCGCTTCATCTGTTGCTGTGCTCAGTGAAGAAGAAAAAGAAGCCGGAGTTGTGCTGGTGGATATCGGTGGAGGAACTACAGATATTGCAATTTTTCAGGATGGCATTATCCGCCATACCGCGGTAATTCCTCTGGGTGGCGATGTTATTACCGAGGATGTTAAAGAGGGTTGTACCATCATCCGCAAACATGCCGAGGAGTTGAAAGTAAAATTTGGGTCGGCACTGGCCAACGAAAATAAAGACGAGGAAATCGTTGCCATACCTGGTCTGAGAGGACGTGCCCCCAAGGAAATCAGCCTCAAAAACCTGGCAAGCATTATCCAGGCCCGCATGGAAGAGATTGTGGAGCACATTTATTATGAAATTAAAAATTCGGGATATGAGAAAAAACTCATTGCCGGGATTGTGCTTACAGGTGGTGGCGCACTTTTGCGTCATGCGGCACAGCTTACCGAGTTTATGACCGGAATAGACACCAGAATCGGATATCCTAACGAGCATCTCGCCAAAGATGTCCCCGCCGAAATGGCCAGCCCGATGTATGCCACCGGAATTGGTTTGGTTATCGAAGGATTGGAGCGATTTGAACGGCAAAGTGTGCGCGAATCGAATGAGATTGTTGATGGCGGAAAAGCTCAAAAAAAGGGCAAGGAAAAGAAAGAAAGGAAGCCAATAAGTTTTCTTAAAAAGATCCAGGACTTCTTTGAAAACGATCCGGCTTAAAACTTACTAAAAACTATTCCTAAGTAGCTGTAAAACAATAATATGGATGGTTAATAAATATTGAATAACATAAATATAATCAAGATAGAAAAATAGTAATATTACCACAAAATTATAGGAGCAAAAGTTATGAAAGACCTACTGGCATTTGATTTACCCAAGCAAAAATCTTCCATCATCAAAGTACTTGGTGTGGGCGGAGGAGGAAGCAATGCTGTAACCCACATGTTTAAGCAAGGGATTAAAGGTGTCGATTTTATTATTTGTAATACCGATTCTCAGGCCATGGATACAAGCCCGATTCCCAACAAAATTCAGCTTGGCGAAAGTGGACTTGGCGCTGGCGCTATACCGGATGTTGGCCGTGATTCCGCCGAGCGGAAAGCAGAAGAAATTAAGGGGATTTTGAATAATACGACCAAAATGTTGTTTATTACCGCCGGAATGGGCGGAGGAACCGGAACAGGTGCCGCTCCGGTTATCGCAAAAATAGCCCGTGAGATGGGGATT
>CAJATL010000359.1 GCA_903944895.1 uncultured Bacteroidota bacterium | reverse complement strand
TCGACCAATTTTACCGATGGCCAGATCAACCTTGATGCGAACAATGTGATCATTATTCAGGATCAGAGCCTGGCACGGGCTTACCAGATCGAATTTGAAGAAATGTGGGGATCTTATGGCTACGAACCCAATAGTGCAAATGCCCGTTTTGGAAGTACAAAAAAGAACAACACTCCACACAAATTTGTAATTGACGGGAAAAACGTCGAATGTTATTTCAGCCCGACTGATGGGGTAAATGCTAAGATTGTTGAAGTGATAAGCACCGCCAACAGCGATTTAAGTGTGGCCACCATGTTAATCACCCGCATCGAAATGGCCAACGCGATTGTTGCACGTAAGTCGGCAGGTGTTGCCGTAAATGTAATTACCGATAACGCAGGCAGCAACAACGCCACTGTAAATACCACACTTTCAAATTCGCTCACAACACATTACACTTTCGACGAAGTTTCGAGTGGAATGCTTCATCATAAATATATGATCATCGACCAGGCTGCACCAAGTTCCGACCCGATGCTTTTTACAGGTTCGCACAACTGGAGCGCTGCTGCCGATAACGAAAACGACGAAAATACCCTCATCATTCATGATGCAACGCTTCCAAATATTTATTACCAGCAATTTGTAAAACGCTTTGTGGATAATATGGGCGTGCTTTTTGAGCTTACCACACCTCCAACTGCCGTTAACGATGTTGCTGAAACAGGTATAGCACAACTTTTGACTGTTCAGGTTTTAGATAATGATGTTTTTCAGGCTCCTGTTACAATTACTGTCGAGCAACAGGCAACCCATGGAAATGCCTACATCCCTTTTGGCAATTCAAATGTTGTAAGCTATTTGCCGGCAGCGGGATTTGTTGGCCAGGATTCGGTTGTATATAAAATCACCTACCAGGCTGCAACAAACCTTTCGGCAACAGCAAAAATTTACATCACCGTGCAGGATGATAGTGGGATAAATGATTTTGCAGGTGTTGCCAGGTTGAATATTTATCCAAATCCTGCAAAGGACGAGATTAATATTCCACTATTGGCGCAACTTCAGGGCGAAGCAGTTGTTAAGGTATTCGATTTATTGGGAAATCAAAAACTTGAAATAGCTGTCAAAAGCAATGAGCCACAGCTAAAACTGAATATCGGTAATGCTGGTCTGAAACCTGGTGTTTACATGGTTTCGTTACAGGACGAAAAAACTTTATCGGCAGGTCGGCTCATTATTAGTAAATAATTTTGCGGGAATAATCCAATTCATAAGTGATTTCTCCGTTTCAGTAATTAAAAATTTCTGAAAAAATCGAATAAAAATAATGGCTGACAAATTAGTAATAATCCCCACCTTCAACGAGAAAGAAAACGTCGAAAAAATCATCCGCAAGGTATTTTCACTTGCGGGTGATTTTCATGTTTTAATTATCGAGGATAATTCACCTGACGGAACTGCGGCAATTGTCCGTGGCCTGTTAAATGAATTTCCCCACAGGCTTTTTATGGAAGAGCGAAAAGGGAAGCTTGGCCTTGGTACAGCCTACATTCATGGTTTTAAGTGGGCGCTGGTACAGAATTATCAGTACATTTTTGAAATGGATGCCGATTTTTCACATAACCCCGACGATTTGCTCAGGCTTTACGATGCCTGCAAAAACGGAGCCGATGCGGCCATTGGGTCGCGATATGTCGGTGGCGTGGTAAATGTGGTGAACTGGCCGATGGGACGCGTGTTGATGTCGTATTTTGCCTCCAAATATGTCAGGATTATTACTGGCCTCAAAATTGCCGATTCAACCGCCGGATTTATTTGCTACACCCGCAAAGTGCTGCAAACCATCTGGCTCGACCGGGTAAAATTTGTGGGTTATGCTTTCCAGATCGAGATGAAGCTAACCACGTCAAAACTCGGTTTTAGGATTGTTGAAGTCCCCATTATTTTTACCGACCGCACAGAAGGCACCTCAAAAATGAGCCGCGGGATTTTCAAAGAAGCTATAATTGGTGTTATCAAACTCAGGTTTAAACGAATCCGGCCAAATCCTGAACTTGCAGGGAAATGATTTATTTAAAGGTTTTCAAATCTCCGGGCTTAAGCCGGGAGGTTTAAAGGTTTCACCTTTTGGAAAGGTGAAACCTTTTTTAGTGAACGGGAATTCATCATTTTCGATTTAATTCGGTGGTAAGGCATAGAAAATCAGGGGTTTCAGATCTGTACCAAAGTTGAGGAGAATGATAAGGTTTTTCTGAGGAGACTTGACGAAATTCGATGAGCTTTGACGAGTTTCGATGAAAATTGGAAACCGTATTTTTGAGGATAAACCTTAGTACAAAAGCCAGAACACAACGCTACCCAAACCTTATTACCTTATTTTCAGGGAATCAAATCATTCATTCTGGTTACAATCCGTTGGTATTTTTTAAAGGTTTCACCTTTGCAAAAGGTGAAACCTTTTTTACGATAAGAAAAGGGAAAACGGTTTTAAAAACAGGTGTGGCTGAATTGGTGCGAAGGTTGAAGAATTGGGATCAGGTTTTTCCAGAAGGGGCAATATAGAACCTCCTGTTATGGCAAAACCCTTCTTTTTCCACTTTTTGCAAACCATCCTTAGGTTTGGTTGTTTAGTGGGAAATAAAAAATATGATGAGCAAACTTTTCGAACCCTTTAAAATGGGCAGTTTACAATTGAAAAACCGCACCGTAATGGCCCCGTTGACCCGCCGCCGTGCCGAAAATCCCGAACTTGCAGCCGACGAAATGACTGCGCTTTATTACAGGCAGCGGTCGTCGGCAGGATTGATCGTAAGCGAAGGAAGCCAGATTTCGCCTGAGGCTTACGGCTACACATTTTCGCCGGGTTGTTATTCGCCGGCACAAATCGAAGGCTGGAAAAAGGTAACCAAAGCCGTTCATGAAAATTATGGTAAGATTTTTATTCAGCTCTGGCATGTAGGAAGGCTTTCGCACCCGCTGCTTCAACCCGACGGGCAGTTACCTCTCGCTCCTTCGGCGATAAAACCCGATGGCCAGGTGCTGACCCATGAAGGCCAGAAAGAATATGTTACGCCACGGGCAATGACCACCGAAGAAATTTATAAGACTATCCGGGATTTTGGAAAAGCTGCCAAAAATGCGATGGAAGCCGGATTTGACGGGGTCGAAATTCATGGCGCCCACGGTTATCTGGTGGATATTTTTATTTTGGACGGAACCAACAAACGCGAAGACGAATTTGGGGGTTCCATCGAAAACCGCGCGAGGTTCCTGTTTTTAATTCTCGACGAAATCCTGAAATATCTAAAGCCTTCGCAAATCGGACTGAGGCTTTCGCCAAAATCCGTAAGGCCGGATGCTGTGGATTCGACGCCGGAAAAAACTTTTGGATACATCATCGAAAAACTGAACGATTACAACCTGGCTTATCTTCACCTCAGCGAAATGATGTCGCCGGAAACCCGCCTGAATCCTGATTTCAAAAGCATCATACCGTTTTACAGGAAAATTTATAAAGGCACATTGATTTCGTGTGGTGGCCATAGTCATGAAAGCGCCAACCGGATGCTCGAAAATAACGAGGCCGACCTTATCGCTTTTGGCAAACCTTTTATCTCAAATCCTGACCTTGCCGAAAGACTGCAAGTTGGCGCTCCACTCGCCGAACCGGATAAAACGACCTTTTATCATGGTGGTGCAGTTGGTTATGTTGATTATCCTTTCCGGGATAAATAAGTTTTTGAGCGTTTTTTCGTTTCAGGAAAATGAAAAAGTTATGCTCATTTATCGCAGGAATTTTCTTCTTGTCCGGAATATTCGGACAGGAGGTTAAGGTTTCGTCAGGGAAAATTGAACGCCACGAAAACTTCCCTTCAAAATTTGTGGATGCCAGAAATGTTGATGTCTGGCTTCCTGACGGCTACAGCACAAAAAAGAAATACGCCGTCCTGTACATGCACGACGGGCAGATGCTTTTCGATTCATCAACCAACTGGAATAAGCAGGAATGGGGTGTTGATGAAACGATGGGGAAATTGCTGAGGGAAAAGAAAATCAAAGATTGCATCGTCGTTGGCGTCTGGAATAACGGCAAATACAGGCATATTGAGTATTTCCCGCAAAAAGCACTAAATTATCTGAGCGAAAACGATAAAACCGATTTGCTGAATTACACCCGTGGCGAGGAAAAGGAGCACCTGCTTCAGGATGGGCCAATCTCCGACAACTATTTAAAATTCCTGGTTTTCGAATTAAACCCATTTATCGACAGCGCATATTCAACGTTCAGCGATCAGCAAAATACTTTCATTTCCGGCTCGAGCATGGGCGGGCTTATCTCGATGTATGCCATTTGTGAGTATCCGCAGGTATTTGGCGGTGCCGCCTGCCTTTCGACACATTGGCCCGGGACATTTAAAACGGAAAACAATCCTGTGCCGGAAGCTTTTCTATCCTACCTCAACGATCATCTGCCTTCACCTGCAAACCATAAGTTTTACTTCGATTACGGCACAGCAACGCTCGATAGTCTTTACAAACCCTTCCAGCTACAAGCCGACGAAATCATGAAAAGTAAAGGTTTCAAAAAGAAAAACTGGATTACCAGGGAATTTCCCGGTGAAGATCATACCGAAAGGGCATGGAAAAAACGTTTCGAAATACCTGTAAAGTTTTTATTGAAAAAATGAACCGGGGGAAGTTGGCAATCGGCAGTTACCAGTAGGCAGTCGAAAGGCGTAAGGCGTAAGTCAGGAGTCGGAAGTCAGAAGTCAGAAGTCAGAAGTCAGAAGTCGGAAGTCGGAAGTCGGAAGTCACAGTTAAGCAGTTAAAAATTATATAAAAATCAAATGGAATTTCAATTAAACGGTCAGGAGTTTATCGAACTGATGAAGCTTCTCAAATATGAAGGACTTGTGGATACCGGCAGCGACGCCAAAATGTACATCGATAACGGTGATGTTTTTGTAAACGGAAAACAGGAATTCCGCAGGCGTAACAAACTCAGGGCCGGCGATAAAGTTGAGTTTGAGGGGCAAGCCATTTTGATAATCCCATAGACTTACCAATTTTTACCACGGAGACAGGGAGTTCACGAAGAAACACTGAGAAAATTCTTTTCTTCCTCTATACCCTCCATGGCCTGGTGATAAAAGTGCAAATCGGTGTAGAATTGAGTTTTGGGATTTGAATTCTTGATATTTTCCTCAGTGTTCTCCGTGCCTCCGTGTTATTTCTTCCCTTCCACCCATTTCCTCGCATTTACAAAAGCCTCAAGCCAGGGCGTGAGTTGGTCGTTTTTGCGATCGGATGGATAATGCGCCCACTGCCAGGGTAGAACCGATCGTTCGAGGTGCGGCATCATGGCCAGGTGACGGCCATCGGCCGAGCAGATTCCGGCAGCAGCAAACTGTGACCCGTTTGGATTTCCCGGATATTCATCATAAGAATATTTCATCGGAATCTGATATTTTGACTCTTCCAGCGGAAATTCAAAATTTCCTTCACCGTGAGCCACCCAGATTCCGAGACGTGATCCTGCCAAAGTTTTCAGCATCACCGATTCGTTATTTTCAATTTCGACATTTAAAAATGCTGATTCAAATTTTCCGGAAGCATTGTGCAGCATTTTTGGATGTTTTTCATGATCAGGATAAATCAATCCAAGTTCCATCATTACCTGGCAGCCATTGCAGACACCGAGACTGAGCGTGTCGGGACGGTCATAAAAATTATCAAGTGCCCGTTTTGCTTTCTCGTTATAAAGAAATGCTCCTGCCCAGCCTTTTCCCGAACCTAAAACATCGGAATTTGAAAATCCTCCTACAAAAACGATCAGGTTCAGTTCTTCCAGATTTTCACGGCCATTGATCAGGTCGGTCATGTGCACGTCTTTCACATCAAAACCAGCCAGATACATGCTCCAGGCCATTTCGCGATCGCCGTTAACGCCTTTTTCGCGGATGATTGCGGCTTTGATGCCGCTGGGTTTCCTGCGTTTCGGGTCGATGCCAAATTGCGCAAACTGCCCGGAAAACTCTGCCATAAACCGGAATTTCAAGGGTTGTGTATTGTAATTCTGATAACGAGCAAGTGCCAGTTCAGGTTTGGTTTGATGTCGTTCGAAAAGATAAGATGTTTTAAACCAAAGCTCGCGGAGCGGATTTATTTCAAATGTTATCTGGTGCGAACGATGGAATATGTTGATATTCCTCTCGTTGATGGGTTCGCCGATTGATATTACTTCAACGCCTTTGGCTGCAAGTTTGCCGGCTAGATCGTCTGTTTTCCTTGATTGAATAATAATCCCGGGCTTTTCACTGAACAAGATCCTGATCAGGTCATCTTCATCAAATTTATCCAGATTAATGGATAATCCGCCGGTTACATTGGCAAAATTCATTTCGAGCAAAGTGGTGATAAGCCCGCCCGCCGAAATATCATGGCCGGCAAGAATTAAATCTTGCCGGATTAAATCCTGGATCGCATCAAAAGTTTGTTTAAAATATTCAGGATCGGGCACCGAAGGCGTTTTTGTGCCGACCAAACCTAAAGTCTGCGCAAAGCTGCTTCCTCCAAGCTCAAATCCCGACTTCGAAAAACACACATAAATCAGTTCTGTTCCGGGTTCGTGAGCAAGCACAGGTTTAATCACCTTTTTGATATCCGTAACTTCCCCAACCGTCGAAACAATCACGGTGCCTGGTGAAAGCACTTTTTTGCCGTCGGGGTATTTTTGCGTCATCGACAGCGAATCCTTTCCTGTCGGGATATTGATGCCAAGCTTGATGGCAAATTCGCTCATCGCTTTGACGGCGCGGTACAGACGGGCGTTTTCGCCTTCATTCCGGGCAGGCCACATCCAGTTTGCCGAGAGCGAAACTCCGCTCAAACCACCTTCAATGGGCGCCCAGACTAAATTTGTCAATGCTTCGGCTACAGCCAGAACAGAACCTTTTTCGGGATCAATCAAAGCTGCGGCAGGTGCATGGCCGATTGAAGTTGCAATTCCCTTTTCTCCCCGGTAATCGATGGCTGCAACGCCCAGGTTATTCAGCGGCAACTGGATTTCACCGGCGCACTGCTGCATGGCAATTTTCCCGGTAACGGAGCGGTCAACTTTGTTGGTGAGCCAGTCCTTGCAGGCCACAGCTTCGAGTTGCAAAACCGAACCTACGTATTCGTGAAGATTTCCTGCCTCATATGAAATTTCGGAATAGGACGTTTTGATGGTTTTATCGTCAAGGATGGTCTTTGGCGGTTTTCCAAAAAAGTCGGTCAGGTCGAGGTTGATGGGATGAATTTCTGAATTTTTCTGATGAAATGTAAAACGATGGTCGCCGGTAGTTTCACCAACTACGTAAAATGGCGCACGCTCGCGTTCGGATACCTTTTTCATCAGGTCAACGTCCTGCTTTTTAAGCACCAGGCCCATGCGCTCCTGCGACTCGTTTCCGATAATTTCTTTATCAGAAAGCGTAGGATCGCCAACCGGTAGTTTTTCCATTTCGATGATTGCGCCGGTTTCTTCGACCAGCTCCGACAAACAATTCAAATGTCCGCCGGCTCCGTGATCATGAATGGTTACGATTGGATTTTCGTTGGCTTCAAACATGGCACGGATGGCGTTAAATACTCTTTTTTGCATCTCAGGATTGGAGCGCTGCACGGCGTTTAGCTCGATTTTGTTGGTCAACTGGCCGGTTGCCACCGACGAAACCGCACCTCCGCCCATCCCGATCCGGTAATTATCGCCACCCATTACGATTACCTGGTCGCCCTTTTCGGGATGACCTTTATGACTTCCCGATTTCTTGCCAAAACCAATCCCGCCGGCCATCATGATCACCTTATCATAACCAAAATAATGTTCATTTTCGTGATGTTCAAAAGTGAGCAAGCTTCCGCAAATAAGCGGCTGGCCAAACTTATTGCCAAAGTCGCTGGCCCCGTTTGAAGCCTTGATGAGAATATCGAGCGGGGTTTGATAAAGCCAGGGACGCTCGCTGTTTTTTAGTTCCCATTTTTTAGTCGTGTCAAATCGCGGGTACGAAGTCATATAAACCGCGGTTCCTGCCAGGGGGACACTTCCGGTGCCTCCTGCCATCCTGTCGCGGATTTCGCCTCCGGAACCCGTTGCAGCGCCATTAAATGGCTCGACGGTGGTGGGGAAATTATGAGTTTCCGCTTTAAGCGAAATAATCGAATGAAAATCGCTGATCTCAAAAAATCCGCTGCTATCCTGCCTTTCAGGGGCAAACTGCTCCGCATGCGGCCCTTCAATAAAAGCCACATTATCGCTGTAGGCCGAAACAATTTTATTGTGGTTTTCCCTGGATGTTTTTTTAATGAGCGAAAACAAACTTTCGGGCATTTCTTCACCATCAATAACAAAAGTGCCGTTAAAAATTTTATGCCTGCAATGCTCGGAGTTGACCTGGGCAAATCCGTAAACCTCGCCATCAGTGAGTTTGCGGCCAAGTCGTTTACTAAGATTTCCAAGATAATCAACCTCTTCGGCGCTTAAGGCCAGTCCTTCTCTTTGATTAAACGCGGCAATATCTTCGATAAGCATGATGGGGTCGGGCTGTTTGAGGATGCTAAAAACCGACTGGTCAAGTCCTTTGAAAAGGGCCGAAAGCATCGGATCGAAAGCCCCGTGTTCATCGTTTACCTCAATAAATTCCTCGATACGGCGGATGCCTGAAATGCCCATGTTTTGGGTGATTTCGACGGCATTGGTGCTCCACGGTGTGATCATTTCCTTGCGCGGTCCGATAAAAAAACCATCCACAGCATTTTGGGTAAGAACCTGCGCATCACCAAACAACCAGACTAATTTGTCAACAGATGCGCGGTTTAAAGGCTGATCGGAATCAACGGCAAAAATCATTTCGGAAGAGCGGAAGAACTGTATCATTTTCGGTAAATTATTAAGATGAACTTTTGAGGCTGCAAAAATAGGAAATGCAAACCGATTTCACAGCCGGATTGTTGAGATATAAAAAACAGGCTAAAAGTTAAAATTATGAGGTGTCTTTTTACAATTTGTTTACTTTTGCAGGCAGAAATAATAAAAATCGGGGTGTAGCGCAGTTGGTTAGCGTGCTAGACTGGGGGTCTAGAGGTCGCGAGTTCGAGTCTCGCCACTCCGACGGAGACAAATTTAAAAATCCAAATTAGCTGGTGATCAGATAGTTTGGATTTTTTGTTTTATTAATTTTCTTAAAAAACAACCCAAAAACGACGCGATCAGTTACTTAAGTGATACCAGAAATAAGGTAATTCATCCTCCTTTTTGTAAAAAATTGCGGGATATTATGATCCAGAGAAACAAATTTTCAGTTCTGTTTTACTTACGTGACGACAGGGCAAAAGAAGGTAAGGCAACCAGTTATTGTTTAATTTTTTACTACCAACCCTCCCACGGACTAATGATGCGTTTCTGATACAATGATACTGAAATTGATTTTTAGGTTTATTACCAATTTGTTGCGACCTTTGCTTTTTTAGTGGTTTAAACCAAAATGTAGAAAAAGATGAAACGATTACTTAAACTTTTGCACCAACCAGGACATTTCTTAATGGCCTTTTTCCTGATACTTGCTTTCGAAAATGGTTACAGCCAGGTAGGAAATGTTATCTGGGAGGAAGATTTTAATAACCTCGATAACTGGATCAGTGAAACCGGCAATGGATCCTGGGGATGGGGCAATGGGGAGCTGGAATTTTACAAAGCAGCTAATGCCCTAATCAGTGAGATTCCCAGTGAACCCGGAAATAACGCACTTCACATTACCGCCAAAGAAGAAACCGGACCCGACATTGTTGACCAATGGGGAAATCCATTGAATTATACTTCTGCCAGGATCAACACCAAATCTAAAATTTCGATTAAATACGGCGTAATCGAAACAAGGGTAAGGGTTCCGGATTTAGATCTGGGAGGATGGCCTGCAGTTTGGCTCCTGGGAACTGCAAATTACACCTGGCCTCGAATTGGTGAAATAGATATGATGGAAATGGGACATAAGAAAGCCTTCAGAGATTTGCATGACGGGCACAACGGCGGTAACGGTCTGAACAACTCAACCGTCAATCAAATAGTCGGGGCCAATGCAATATTCTTTTCAGAAGATGCCATTACACCTGAAAATCCATCCGGCGCAGCCAGTACTTCATGGGATCCGGATGATAATTTTTGCCGTCCTTACTACAATTATAATTCACCTCTGAACGACAGATTCCTTATTTATCGGATTTACTGGGATGAGGCAAGTATCCGGTTCACCGTTATCGACAACGGAGTTGAGTATGATCTGTACACTAATCCATTTCCAATAGATAGTGTTTCTGCGGAATTCCGGCAACCATTTTATTTAATAGCAAATCTTGCTGTTGGAGGTGCTTTTACCGATGCTTATACCCTTGGGAATCCCGGAAGCGGGGCGCCGGTTACTATGCCTTTTCCTGCTGAGATGTACATCGATTACATTAAAGTGATGGAATGGAACGGAAAAGGTGAAGTGAACGTTGGGCCACCAGTTTTTGAAACCGGAACTTTTGGAATATTTACTGATGAAACACCAACAAACAATGGTTTGGTGGCAGGTGAGAATGCTGAAATATATGTTTGGGAAGGCACTTTAGCCACCGGAACGATTCCTCCTTATGAAGGCGAAGATGGGATTTCGTGGATTACCACGGGAATGGGTTGGTTTGGAGCCGGGATTATGTCAATCCAGCCTGTCAACCTTTTCAATTTTGGAGGAGGAAATATAAAGTTCATGATTAAAATCCCGGCAAACGTAAGTTTTAAAATTGGGGTAATTGATGCCTGGGGAAATCAGCATTATGTCGATTTTCCGGCAAATCAAACCAAATACGGTCTTGTCAGAAACGGTAACTGGGGGCAGGCATCAATTCCTGTCGAAGATATCCGTGGCGAATTGATTGACCTTCGCATGTTGAGTTACGAATTTGTGATCCTGGAAGTGAACGGTGCGTCCTGCGAATTTGCACTCGATGATATTTACTGGGAAGGAGGAATTACCGGCATTGGCGATGATGAATTTGGTGAAGCTAAAAATCCAGATGGATTCAGTCTGCTAAATAATTACCCCGATCCATTTACTTCGGTTACCACAATTAGCTATTCCCTTCCGGAAAATGTTCATGTTGATTTGACTGTTTATGACATTACCGGCCGGATTATAAAAAACCTGGTTGATAAACAGCAGCAGTCTGGCAGCTATTCAGTGAATTGGATGACTGAGAATGAAGTACCAGGTTTGTATTTCTATAAAATAAAAGCAGGGAGTTTTGTTGAGGTAAAAAAATGCACTTTGCTGAGGCATTAAAAGGAGTGGGAGTTCCTATATCGGTCAGAAAAAAAACAAAATCATCAGATTTTCCATAGCCCAAATCTTCAGATTTGGGATTATTGGAATTTCCAACCCGACGAAGGCAGTGCGTTTTCGCCCTTTTTGCCTATCAATCGATTCTTGTCGGTTAAAGGTCGTAAACGACCTGGCATAAAAGGATATCCGACTCATTTAACCCAGGGCTGCGTTAGCTGAGCCTGTCGAACCTAAGCCCAGGGCTATGGATTCTTTTCTAAGACAAATTCATCGCCAAAATGCCAGGACATTTACGACACAGCCGCCTGGTTTAAAACAAAATCATCAGGTTTTCCATAGCCCAAATCTATATCGATTTGTCTTATTGATAATGAGCAAAATAAATGGCCATTTTGAAGAACGATTTGCATGGATATTTATCGCACACTGAAAAAAGCTTGCAGTCGAAAATTTAGTCTGTTGTAAAGATTATCCCGGAGGGATAAAATTTTTATAGAAACTGGTTCAAACGTGCGGAAATGTGACCCCGGATAGGGCAGAACATCTTTCAAATCATGATTTTCTATATAAAAGCAACCTCTCTGAAGTCGGAATAAACCCCCATGAGTTTTTCAGTAGATCCTAATTCTAATTTACTAAAATAAACCTTGCAAATAATTTGAACCACAATAGGCACATTAGGGCACATAGCCATAGAAAATAAACTAACTACCAGTATTGTACAGCTCTAATTCTGCCGGTATTTTTACGATTTGAAATGCAAAAATTATGTTGAAAACATTATTTCTACTGTGAACTATGTGCCTATTGTGGTTCATTTTTTATTATGGTAAAGTAGAATTATCGCATTTATCCTGAAATCTTCAACGGGTTTTCCTATTCCTCGTATGGTGGATATTCGATTTCTTTTACAAATATCCCTTTTTCGTCCCAAAACTTCCAGGTGCCGGCGCGTTCACCTTTTTTATAATAACCTTCATAATATTTCTGTCCGTTTTCATGCCAGGTGGTGGTTTTTCCGTCATTGATTCCATCGAGGTAAAAGCCTTCGCTCCACATATTTCCATTATCGTAATACGAAATCCAGTGGCCATTTTTTTTATCATTTTTAAACTCGCCCATCATACGTAATTTGCCATCGGGATAGTAATATTCCTCCACAGCCAGCACTCTAATCTTACCCTCCTGCCTGAAATAGCGAACAGTCTTTGGTGTTCCGTCAGCATAAGTATCTACAACTTCTTTTTCCAGATCTTTGGTGCATCCGGAAAAAAGGGCGATCAATAATCCTAAAAATAAACAATTCAGTTTTTTCATCATCTACATTTTAACGTACAAACAAAAGCCGGTTTCCCTTTACAGATTCATCAAAATTTCCATTTTCATAAACAAGCCGGCCGTTTACAAAAGTAAAAACCACCTTCGAATTAAACTCAATTCCTTCGAAAGGCGACCATCCGCATTTATAAAGAATGTTCTGCTTTTCGACAGCCCATGTGTTTTTCGGGTCAACAATCACGAGGTCGGCGTGATAGCCTTCGCGGATGTAACCCCGCTTTTCGACCCTGAAACATTCAGCCGGGGCGTGGCACATTTTTTCGACGACTTTCGCCATCGAAATTTTACCCTGATGATAAAATTCCATCATGGCCACCAGCGAATGTTGCACCAAAGGCCCGCCGGACGGCGCTTTGAAATATGAATTTTGCTTTTCATCCCAGGTGTGCGGCGCATGATCCGTAGCTACAACATCCAGTTTATCGGCAAGCAGGGCTTCAAAAAGTGCATCGCGATCGGCCTGGCTTTTAATGGCGGGATTCCATTTGATAAAGGTTCCCTTTTCGGCATAATCTTCATCAAAAAACCAAAGATGATGAACACAAACCTCGGCGGTGATTTTCTTCTCGCTGAGCGGAATTTTATTTGTAAAATGGGAAATTTCCCTTTCGGTGGATAAATGCAAAACGTGCAGGCGGGTGTTGAACTTAGCCGCAAGCTCAACGGCCAGCGCGGAAGACCGGTAACAAGCTTCGGCGCTCCGGATTTCGGGATGGAATTTTACGGGAATATCTTCACCCAATAATTGCCGGTACATCGCCGAATTATGCCGGATCAGATCTTCATCTTCGCAATGAACGGCAACAAGCATGGGCGATTCCTTAAAAATTCCCTCCAAAGCTTTTGGGTTATCAACCAGCATATTTCCGGTGGATGCTCCCATAAAAACCTTTACGCCGCAAACATTCCGGGGATTCGTTTTGATAATCTCAGACAAATTATCGTTGGAGGCGCCCATGTAAAACGAGTAATTGGCCAGGGAATCTTTGGCCGCCATTTCGTACTTTTCCTCGAGCAAACCTTGTGTAAGCGTGTTTGGAAAAGTGTTGGGCATTTCCATAAACGAAGTCACTCCTCCGGCAACCGCAGCACGGCTTTCGGTGTAAATATCGCCTTTGTGCGTTAATCCGGG